>JBNKHB010000200.1:0-4860 GCA_050290125.1 Robiginitalea sp. | reverse complement strand
GAGGCTCTCCGGCAGTGGGCCCATCAGATTATTGTGGAAGAGTTCCAGCCCCACCACGTGGTTATCCGCCACCTTTACCCCATACCATTGATCCACCGGCTCCGACATATCCCATTTGCGCACCCAGTGCAGGCCGTTGGTAGCGCTGTGGAGATCCAAAAGGGCTTGCTTTTCGGCCTCCGGCACCTGGGCTTGCAGGCTCCCGCCCAGGGTGAGGGCAACCAGCAGTATAAGTGTTTGGAATTTGCGCATCAATTCTCTTTTTCCTACAGAGAGAAAGTAATTTCTTACAACAAGTATAGGGATTCTTGCGGATTAGACGCACATTTCCTCGATGAAGTGCCCTTTTTTGTTGTGAACAGCGGGTTTTTTGTGGTATGCCCGGCGGTGAAATCTCCTACCCCAATGCCTCCAGTTCGGCGGACAGGGATTCCCATTGCTCCATGAGTTCCGCCACCTGGTCCTTGCGCGCCTGGTAGCGATCGAAGAAATCCGGCTCGGCAATGGTGGTATCGTAGTCCATCAGCAGCCGGTGGTCAATATCGGCCAGTTCCTTTTCCAGGTCGTGGATCCGGGATTCGAGGGTCCCGAGGCGGTTCTTTAAGGATTTGCGGCGCTTCCGCTCTTTGTGATCAGATGCAGCGGATGAGGGTGCGGTTTCTTCCGTCGGCAAGGCCGCCTTTCCATTTCCTTTTTCGATGTCCCGGAAGGATTCCGCCTTGCGCTGTTCCAGGTAATAATCGATATCGCCCAGGTAGGGTTTGATCCCCCGGTCCCTGAATTCGTAGACCGTAGTAGTGAGCCCCTGAAGGAAGTCCCTGTCGTGGGAAACCAGGATCAGCGTCCCCTCAAATTGCCGCAGCGCCTCCTTGAGCACCTTTTTGGAAGCGATATCCAGGTGGTTGGTGGGTTCGTCCATCACCAGCACATTGAACGGCTGCAGCAGCATCCGCGCCAGTGCCAGCCGGTTACGCTCCCCTCCCGACAGCACCTTCACCTGTTTGTCCACCTCCTCCCCTCTGAAGAGGAAGGCCCCGAGGATGTCCCGCACCTTGGGGCGGGTAGCCTCGTTTGCAGAGTCGATCATGGTCTGCTCCACCGTTTTGGAAGCGTCCAGGAACTCCGCCTGGTCCTGGGCAAAATATCCCAGCTGCACGTTGTGTCCCAACTGCATTCCGCCCGTATGTTCCAATTCCCCGACCAGGACGCGCGCCAGGGTGGTCTTGCCTTCCCCGTTCCGACCCACAAAGGCCATCTTGCTCCCGCGTTCAATGGTAAGGTCGATCCCTTCCAGGACCTTTTTATCCCCGTAGGCCTTGCCCAGGCCTTCCATACGGGCGATCACCTTCCCCGGTTGCACGGATACCGGAAAACGCAACGTCATGACGCTGCCGTCCTCCGCGTCCACTTCTATGCGCTCCATTTTATCCAGTTTCTTGATCAGGGACTGCGCCAGGGAGGCCTTGGACGATTTGGCCCGGAATCGTTCAATCAGGCGCTCCGCCTGTTGAATCTCGCGCTGCTGGTTCTTTTGCGCGCTCAATTGCTGCTGGCGGATCTCATCGCGTAACTCCAGAAAGGCCGTGTAGGGCTTAGGGTAATCATAGAGCCTGCCCAGTGAGATTTCGATGGTGCGATTGGTCAATTGATCCAGGAACATGCGATCGTGCGACACCAGCATCACCGCTCCCGGAAATTGCCTCAGGTATTCCTCCAGCCAGATGATGGACTCGATGTCCAGGTGGTTGGTAGGTTCGTCCAGCAGCAACAGATCGTTTTGCTGGAGCAGGATCTTGGCCAGCTCGATCCGCATCCGCCAACCGCCTGAGAAGGTAGAAGTGGGTTTGTCAAAGTCGCTTCGCTTGAACCCCAGCCCCTGTAATACCTTTTCGGTCTCGCCCTGGTACTGATACCCGCCGAGCAGTTCATAGCGGTGGGTCTTGTCGCTAAGGGCCACCATAAGATCGTGATACCCCTCGCTTTCGTAATCCGTGCGCTCCGCCAGCGCCCGGTTCACCTCTTCCAACTCTTTTTCGAGCTTTACGATTTCCTCAAAAGCCTGATAGGCTTCCTGCACTACCGTGCGGCCCCGCTGAAAATCCAGGTCCTGTTTCAGGTAACCGATAGAGAGGTCCTTGTCCGTTGCCAGGGTCCCGGCGTCCGCCTGCAATTCCCCGCCCAGCAACTTCAATAAGGTAGATTTTCCGGCGCCGTTCTTCCCGATCAGGCCAACCCGGTCTCCCGGGCCCAGGCGAAAGGAGATATCCTCGAAGAGGGGTTCCCCGGCAAAGCTCACGGTAAGTTTATGTACGTTCAGCACGGTTTGAGGTCTTAATGGCTTCAGAGAGCCGGCAGCAAAAATCCGAAAAATATAGCGAACGTTCTACGCCTGTTCGCGGTTCTTCCCGAAATGGCCTGAATACCTGGCGATATCCAGTTCCGGAGGCAGCAGCTCGCCGTCCTCCATATAAGCCGCCAAACGGGCGGCGGAGAAAGGCGCCAGCAGCACCCCGCGGGAGCCCATGCCGTTGAGCACGAACATGCCCGGGATTTCCGGGTGCTGGCCTGCCAGCGGACGCCGGTCGGGCACCGTTGGCCGGATGCCGGCCACCTGTTTTTCTACCTCGTAATCGCATCGCAAAATGCGGCCCAGTTGGTCGAGCAGCTCCCTGCGCGCTTCCTCGGTGGGCTCCTGTTCGTAGTCGTTCCAGGCATAGGTGGCGCCCACGCGATATCGATCCCTTCCCGCGGGCATTATAAAGATCCCTGCCTTGATGACCCGTTCTTCCTTCAGCTCCGGCGCCCGGATGGTAAGTAGTTCCCCCTTGGTCCCCTGCAGGGGCAGGTAATTGAAATAAGGATTCCCGCGCAAACCGAATCCTTCACAGAATACAATGCGCCGGGCCTGCAGGTTCTTATAGCGGAAGCCGTCGTCTTCCCGGACCAGGCGTTCCGGGTCAAATGCTTCGGCAACGAGCCTCCCGGACCCGTGCAGGTCGTCTATAAAGGCATTCAATAGATTCGCCGTGTGCAGCTTTCCAGTATGCAAAACTTCCCCATAACCGTAGGGGGCATCCAGCGCAGCATTCGTATTTCGGATCAGACGGGTGGAGAGGTACGTATTGAGGCCGGGGCGGTCCGCCGCCTCAAACCAGGCATTTTGTTCCTCTGCGGAAACCAGCCTCCTGAGAACGGGGATCTTGGTGTCCACACGGACACCTAGCCGTTGCTGCAAGGCATCGTAAAAGGGAAGGGACTCCTGCATCAGCCGGTCTCCCTGCCAGCACAGACGCAGCCGTTTCAGGACCACCGGGTTGTACAGGCCGGCTGCAACCCGGGAGGCCCTCTGTGAGGCATCGTCAAAGACGCGAAAGCTATGCCCGCGATTCCGGAGCGTTTCGGCCATGGCCATCCCGGCCAGTCCGCATCCTACAATCAGGTAATCCACCATGGCGGCAAAGGTAGGGAAGAATGCGGCTTAAAAAACAGAAACCCCGGCCTGCCGGCCGGGGTTCAGTATCTTGAATTGGAATGCTGAGCGGGGCTTAGTAGGCCCACATGTCCTGCTCGCGATCTCGGATTTGCTCCTTGATGCGCTGCGACTCCAGCAATTGGAAGAGTGCGTTGTCCGCAATGTAATCGCGGATCTCGCGGTCTCCGTGAACGTTGTCTTCCTTGTAGATCACCCCGTTAAAGCGGCGGGCATTCAACAGCATGTCAAAGGATATCGGCTGGGCCGAATTCCGCTGGTTGAACACCTTGGCTTCGTGGAGGATCTGACGGGCGCTCGGGATCCATACCCAGAAGAGTTCCACAAGGGCATCTTCAGGCGCCATGGACTCGTCGTCGATGAAGTTCACATCGGGAGCTACCGGGGCAATCCCCAGCATGCGGTACTTGAGTTCGCCCTGACGCTTGTCGAAATACCAGATCCCTTTGATCCGGTACTCCTCGATGTCAGCTGCGGTCAGTTCGCGGCGGTTGATAAACTCCGGAGAGATTTGTTCGCCCGCGTTGTACTGCTCGTACCCGAGGTCCGTGGTATCCACTTTCTGAAGGGTGGCCTTGAGGTCTTCGAATTTCCGGTTTTCGGTAAAATACGAATCCACATAAACGTCGGTGAGCTTGCCGTTCTTAATGTTCTTGATGAACACGTCGTAAAGTGAACGGCGGTCCGCACCGATATCGATCGTATCGATCGGATAGTAGAGCGGGAAATTCACGCGCTCGTCCAGGTCGATGGTTTCCCACACAGTCTTGGACCACAGGATGTCACGGTCATCTACATAACCGTAATCCAGCGGCTGGTCATTATCCATCTCCTTCTGAGCTTCAGTGCGTTTCCCGATATCCTCCGGTTTCTTGGCGTTCAGGATATTGGCCTGAGCCCACCCGGATGCCGGAAGGATCGCTACCGCTCCGATCAGTAAAACATTCTTCCAATTCATTGTATACCCTATTTCTGTTTTTATGAAACCGCGAAGCGCAACCTCAGCAGTTACGCTTCACGGCTATAGCACATTCTAGTTGGTGAGCTCCACAACAACGGGAGACACCTTCTTCAATTTGTAACTCTTATTGTTTGTAATGTACGCCTCGATGTCAAAGATCTGTATGGCATCGCCGCGACCCGCACGTCTCAGGGCGGACTTGGCGCGTGCATCCAGCTTGTTACCGTTCACGTCAACCGTAGGCTGGCCAGGCACTTTAAACTTAAAGCCGCTTACCGCCAGGTTCAGGTCAAAGTCGAAATCTTCGAGCAACGCTCCCACCGTGGAAATTTCCAGGTTGGCGCGGGGCATCTTCACACTACCGGCTTCACCCCGGATGGATCCTGCGGGACGCGGGATGTCCTTGATC
>JBNKHB010000199.1:0-4872 GCA_050290125.1 Robiginitalea sp. | reverse complement strand
CGGATTTGGAGACCACCAGGGGGCCGCGGGTCATGTGTTCCACCCCTCCGGCAATGACCAGGTCCGCATCACCGGATTTGATGGCGCGGTTGGCATGTACAATGGCACTCATGCCGGAAGAACAAAGCCGGTTGATGGTCTCCCCGGGCACGGAATAGGGCAGGCCGGCCAGCAACAGGGCCATCCTCGCCACGTTCCGGTTGTCTTCCCCGGCCTGGTTGGCGCAACCGTATATGACGTCGTCATAGGCATCTGCCGGTATCTGAGGGTACTTCGCCACGAGATCCCTGATGGGTATCGCCGCCAGGTCATCAGCCCGGACGGGGGATAAGGAACCCCGGAATTTCCCGAAGGCCGTTCGTAAACCGTCTATGATATATGCGTCCTTCATTTTCAAGTCTTGTCTGAAACGACCTGGTTCCAGTTTATGTTCAGTTCCGGGGCGCTGCGTTGCAGGGCTTCGGCAAGGGAGATGCCTTCCTCGCTTACGGCGGCGCAGGCCTCGGCGACCCGTTTCTTTGCTTCGGAGCGCGGCATATGCGCTGACAGGGCATAGACCGCCCGTTCGGAATACGCCAGCCCACCCGTCGCTTCCAGGTTGGCCTTCATCCGCTCAGGGAATATCTGCAGACCGGAAAGCAACTGTCGCCCATGCGACAGGCTTGCACCCACCGTCCTGAGTAAATGCGGCCAGGCGAGCCATTCCATCGCCAGGGCAGAACCGTCCCGTTCCGCGCGGTGCAGGGCCGCTCGTTTAAGCATCGCGGCCTGCTGAACGGCGTATTCGGCAAGGGTCACCATGGCCTCGCTCAACACCGGGTTATTCTTGTGCGGCATGCTGCTGGAGCCTCCCGAACTGCCTTCCGCCGCTTCCCCTACTTCGCTTTGGGCCATCAGCAGTACGTCCCCTCCGATTTTTCCAAGCGCCACAGCCAGGGATGCCATCACGTCGCCCAGGGCGGTAAGCCGGAATCGCTGGTTGTGCCAGGGGCCCTCATAACTCAGGTCCAACACCTCCGCCAGCATCCGGGCGGTCTGCTCGCCCTTTTTGCCCATGGCGGCAAGATCGCTTCCGGCACCTGCCAGTTGCAGGGCCAGGGCTTGCGTGGCCGTGCGTTGTAATTCTTCCTGAAGTGCCTGCAGAGGCGTTCTCCAGGCATCGATTTTTTGTGAAAACCTGATGGGCACGGCCGCCTGGTTTCGCGTACGGGCCAGTGCCGTCGTATCTCCATGGGCCTGCTCCAGTTTTCCAAGTGCGCCATGGATGGCTTCCAGCCGATCCATTAAAAGTGGGACGATTTCCTTTATCGTCAGCACCAGGGCCGTATCGGTAATATCCTGGGAGGTAGCACCCCAATGGAGATACTCCCGGGCTTCCTCCGAAAGTTTGGCCCGGGCTTGTTCCAGGAGCCCGATCACGGGGATGCCGTTTTGCAACGTACTTTCTGCAAGGGCTTCCAGATCCCAGTCTTCGTCCGGCAAGGCCGAGGCAATCTCGTCCGCAGCCGCCTGCGGGATCAGGCCGGCTACGGCCTGCACCTTGGCGAGGGCAATTTCAGTCACCAGCATATGCCGCAGGAAGGCCTCGTCCGAACTCAAATGGCCCACTTCCGGGTCCGACAGGTATTTAGCAAAGATCCTATGCATCAAAGAATACGGTTTCTTCCGGTCCCTGCATCCGGATGTCAAAATGGTAAACTACCCTCCCATTCTCTTCGCCCCGCGTGGCGATCAGGGTATGCCGGCGGGCTTCGGGAACCTTGTTCAGCAGGGCATCCGAAGTATTGGCCGCCTCCTCGTCCGAGAAATAGATCCGGGTGAAGAGATGGTTGAGCAGGCCGCGCATCATCACAATTACGTTAATATGCGGCGCAGCTGCACTGCTGCCCTCAGGCTTCAGCGTATCGAATTCAAAACGGTTGTCAGGATCGGTTCCGGTACCCATCCGCCCGAAGCCTTCCGGGGAAGCGTCCTGCCGCAGTTCGATCAGCGCATCATCCACAGGCGCGCCTTCGCCGTCCAGCACCTGACCGCGGATCAGGATCCGTTCGCCAACGGCTTCAACGCCTTTGTACAGCACATTATCTGCGATGCCAAGGTGGTCGTAGTGGTACTGCTCCGGGGTGATGCCGTAGGCAAAATACGGGCCAACGGTCTGGGACGGGGTTTGTTTCAATTCACTCATAATTTAATCTTCAAATGGCGTTGCGTTGCGGCCCCTCAATACGATATTGAATTCATAGCCAAGCGCAAACGAGGGTTCCGTCAGCTCCAGCTTGAATTCACTGATCAGGAGCTTCCTGCCGGCCTCCGGCACCCCGTGAAAGATGGGGTCATGGTCCAGCAGCGGATCGCCCGGAAAATACATCTGGGTCACCAGCCTGCTTTCCAGGTGGGACCCGAACAACGAGAAATGGATGTGATTGGGCCGCCAGGCATTGTGATGGTTGCCCCAGGGGTACGCCCCCGGTTTGATGGTATAGAACCGGTAGTTCCCCTCCTTGTCAGTCAATACCCGGCCCGCCCCTAAAAAATTCGGATCCAGCGGCGCATCGTGCTGGTCTACCTTATGGATGTAACGCCCGGCAGCATTGGCCTGCCACACCTCGATCAGGGTATTGGGCACGGGTTTGCCCCGCTCATCGGTTACCTTGCCGTGTACCACGATGCGCTCCCCCAACGGTTCTCCGTTTATTCGACCGTTTTTGGTCAGGTCGTTATCCAGGACGCCAAGGGCGTCCTCCCCGTAAACGGGCAGGCGCGGGTCCATCAGCGCCTCATCGATCGTGATCAGCGGTTTCTTGGGGCCGCGCAAAACCGTGGACTTATAGTCCGGGAAAATAAGCGGCGGGTGGATGTTCCAGTCGCGTTTAGCCATCGTTCTTCTTTTGTTGTGCCAGGATCTCTTTTGCGATCTTCATGGCATGGTTGGTTACCGGTACGCCCGCATAGATCCCGGTGTGCAGTAAGGCTTCTTTTATGTCTTCGGCGCTGGCGCCGGTATTCTCACAGGCGCGGATGTGCATGGCCAGCTCCTGGTCATGGCCCAGGGCAGCCAGCAGCGAAAGGGTGATCAGGCTGCGTTCCCGTTTGGTCAGGCCGGGCCGCGACCAGATGCTTCCCCAGGCGCTGTTCACGATATATTCCTGAAAGTCCGCGTCAAATTCGGTCTTATTGGCCTCCGCCCGGTCCACATGGGCATCGCCCAACACGGCCCGACGGGTGCGCATGCCGCGGTCGTAAAGGGATTCCTCACCGGGATCGGACAGAAAGTCCGCAATGATCCGCGCCATTATTTCCGGAGTTTCCATACAGGGCAGGTGGCCAACACCCGGTATGATTTCTGCCCCGGCCCCCATCAATTTAGCCTGTTTAAGGATAAAATCCCCGGTAGTCCCTACATCCTCGGATCCGCCGATAAACTGCACCGGGTGCTGAATCTCACTCAGTATGGGCCGGTAGTCCGCATCCCTGATGGCCTCGCAGGCCCTCACGTAACCAAGCGCCGAATTGCGTTGCAGCATGGTGACCATCCCTGCAGTTTGTTCCGGGTTCGATCTCCTGAATCCCGGCGAAAGCCAGCGCTGCACTATGTTTTCGGCATGGGCGTCCAGACCCTCCTGCTCAATTCCCGCAATGCGGTCGTTCCAGCTCTCGGCGGTGCCGAGCTTTGCCCCGGTGTTGCTCAAGACCATCCGACCGATACGGTCCGGATATCGACTGGCCAGGCTCAGGGAAATTAACCCGCCGATGGAAAGCCCGACGACGTTTACTTTCTCAAGCCCCAGGTGGTCCATCAGGGCGATGGCATCGTCCGCATAATCATCGATACCCGTGGTACCTTCCGGAGTTGAAGAGAGCCCGTGCCCGCGTTTATCAAAAAACAGGAGCCCGAATTTACCCGACATCACATCCGCAACGGCCGACCAGATCTCAAGGGAGGTCCCCAGCGAATTAACGAACAGGACGGTCTCAGCTCCCGGTACGGCCTGGTACCGGTAAAACAAATTACATTTCTGGAGCTTTAGAAAAGGCATGCCGGGTCTTATTTGATCTCGTATAACGAAATGAATACTTTGTCTTTTACTTTGCCTCCGGTTCCCACGAATAGCTTGTTATTCACCCATTGATAATCCGGGTGTCCGGTTTCCAGCCGCGCCTGTGTCCGCATGTAATAGGCGGAAGGATCCACCTCCTCGCCGTTCGCCATGGCGGCCAGCACCTCCGGCGGGCCGTGGCGGAAACCGTAATTGACGATCTCGATGATCGCGCCGTCTTCCGTTTCAAAGGCATAGCGGGTGTCGATATCAGCGGTTCCATCTGGGAATATCGTTTGCCAGTCTGCACCGAGGTGCAGAATCCGTCCGTTGAAGACCGGTCCCTCGACTGTTCCACCGATGATCGGAACGATCCGGCGTTTTCCTGCCCGTCCCGGGCCCATTTCGCGGATCGGATCAAGGTCGACACTGAGTGTGCAGACATGGCGCAAAACGGGCAATTCGGTCATTCTTGCTGGTCTCCTCCGGATTTTGTCTTGCCGCACAATGGATCAGCTTGGCTGCCGGTGCAAATGGGTCTTGCGGCCTGCAGGAGCACCGTCGGCAGGCACCAGTGCATAAGCCTGCCATAGCCTGCCCGAGAGTTGGAAATTTGCCGGAAAAACCCTATATCTGGGTATGAATTTCCGGCCTGATTCGATGCGGCGGGCAGTGCACGGAAAAAGGGGATGAGCCGTTCCGGCGAAACAGCAGAGTAGGCATGACCGAAACTCCTGAAAACACGCCTGAAAATGGCGCTGGCCAAACTGAGTATGGTGCGGAATCGATCAAGGTCCTGAAGGGCCTCGATGCGGTTCGCAAGCGTCCCGGCAGG
>JBNKHB010000198.1:0-4946 GCA_050290125.1 Robiginitalea sp. | reverse complement strand
GAAAGCCACCAATGTGCAGCCCCAGAAACAGGAGGGCTTTAAAGCCGTGGGTATCCGGGTGCATTTGGGGAATTTCACGACCGATCAGGCCCGCCGGCTCGCCACCCTGGTGGACGAATATGCCGCCGGCGAGGTACGGCTGAGCCTGCGTCAGAACATCCTGATCCCTTATGTCCGGGAGGCCTGGTTGCCCTATTTCTATAACGAATTAAAGAAGATCGACCTGGCTGCCCCGGGTTACAATACGGCATCCGACATTACGGCTTGCCCGGGAACGGATACCTGTAATCTCGGCATTGCCAGCAGCACCGGGATCGCCAGCGAACTGGAGCGACTGATCGCCACGGAATATCCCGAATACCTGAGGAATCCGGATGTGGTCATCAAGATCAGCGGCTGTATGAACGCTTGCGGGCAACACAACATGGCCCACATCGGATTCCAGGGAATGTCGGTCCGCACGGCGGACAAACGGGTGGCCCCCGCCTTGCAGGTACTGCTGGGAGGCGGTAACCTGGGCGGCGGTTCCGCGCAATTCGCGGACAAGGTGATCAAGATCCCATCCAAACGCGGACCCGAGGCGCTGCGCCTGATCCTGGACGACTACCAGGAGAACGGCAAGGGCCTGTCCTATGACCGCTATTACAACGAGGCGGGCCAGCTATACTTTTACGAGCTGCTGAAACCGCTTTCGGACATCTCCGATTTACAGGCCTCGGACTTTATCGACTGGGGTAGCGATGAAAAATACAAGAAAGCGATCGGCGTGGGCGAATGCGCCGGGGTGGTGATCGACCTGGTGGCCACGCTGCTCTTTGAAAGCCGCGAGAAACTGGAGGAAGCCGATAAGGCCCTGGAGGCCGGCAAGTGGGCAGCGGCCATCTATTATGCCTACGCGGCCCAGATCCATGTGGCCAAGGCCCTGCTGACCTCAAGGGAGGTTGCTACCAACACGCATGCCGGCATCCTGAAGGATTTTGACACCCATTTTGTGGACGAAGATCACGGCTTTGGGCCGGATTCTTTCCGCGAGCAGGTATTGCAACTCAACAAACAGGAACCGGATGAGGCCTTTGCACGCGCCTACGCGGCCCAGGCCCTCCGATTTACAGAACAGGCGGAAGCTTTCCGCGAAACCGAACTCAGCCATGCGCCCTGAAGGTAAACTTACCGTTATCGGTGCCGGGCCCGGGGATCTCGAGCTGATCACCCTGAAGGCACTACGCGTTCTTGGCGAGGCCGACGTGGTGCTCTACGACGCCCTGGTATCCCGGGAATTGCTGGAATTTGCCCCGGCCGCAGCTGAAAAGATCTTCGTGGGCAAACGCAAGGGGTGCGCCGCCTACCGGCAGCCCCAGATCAATGAGCTTATCGTGAACCGCGGCCTCTCGCACGGACATGTGGTCCGGTTGAAGGGAGGCGATCCGTTTGTCTTTGGCCGCGGCGCCGAAGAGATGGAATACGCCGCCTCCAAGGGCATGGAGGTTGCGATGGTCCCGGGGATCTCTTCCAGCCTTGCCGTCCCGGCAGGCCAGCATATTCCGGTCACCCTGCGCGGCGTTGCCGAGAGCTTCTGGGTCATAACGGGAACGACCAAGGAACACCGGCTCAGCGCGGACGTGGCCCTGGCGGCCAGGTCTTCTGCCACGGTCGTGATCCTCATGGGCATGTCCAAACTGGCGGAGATCGTAGCCACCTTTAGCCAGGCGGGCAAGGCATCAATCCCGGCCGCGGTGATCCAGGAGGGTTCAACCGCCAACGAACGGGTGGCGGTCGGCACGGTAGCCACCATCGAATCGCAGGTCCGGGAACAGGGCCTCTCCAATCCGGCCGTTATCGTTATTGGCGAAGCGGTGCGGCAGCGGGAGCGCATCCGCCCGGAAAGCTATAAACAAATTGAAAAAGGACAGCTGGCTTCCGCATTTGCGCAGCCCGCCGAATTGAATTAAGCCATGGAACGCAACACGCTTTATCCGATCTTCCTGAAATGCGCCGAATTGCGCATCCTCATTGTGGGTGGCGGGTTTGTGGCCGAGGAGAAATTGCATTTCCTCACCAAATCCAGCCCGGATGCCCGGGTAAGCCTGGTGGCGCCCTTCTTCAGGGAAGGCACGCGCCAGCTGGCCAGGGAATTCCATGCCGAAATCATCGAATCCGAATTCGAATCCGGCCACCTGGAAGGAAAGCACCTGGTGATTGCCGCAACGGACCGTCCCGAGGTAAACCTCCGGATCTATGAGGAATGCCGCGCACGGCAGCTCCTGGTGAACGTTGCCGACAATCCGCCGCTCTGCGATTTCTATATGGGCGGGATCGTGACCAAGGGCCATGTAAAAGTAGCCATCAGCACCAACGGCAAATCCCCGACCACGGCCAAACGGCTGCGGCAGTTTTTTGAAGCGGTGCTGCCCGAAGATATCAGCAGGTTGGTGGAAAACCTCAATGCCTACCGCCGGACCCTGCAAACCGATTTTGAATCCAAAGTAGAAGAAATGAACCGGGTGACCCGGAAACTGGTCGCCTCCAAGCAAGAGAGTTGATATGATACAAACCGATATCCTGATCATTGGCGCCGGCCCAACCGGCCTTTTCACGGTCTTTGAGGCCGGATTGCTCAAACTGCGGTGCCACCTGATCGATGCGCTGCCCCAGCCGGGCGGACAGTGTGCGGAGATTTATCCCAAAAAGCCCATATACGACATCCCGGCCTACCCGGAGATCCTGGCAGGAGACCTGGTGGACCGCCTGATGGAGCAGATCCGTCCGTTCAGCCCCGGATTTACCCTGGGCGAAAGGGCAGAGACCCTGGAGAAACAGGAGGACGGGCAATTCGTGGTCCGGACCAACCGCGGGACGGCCCACAAGGCTCCGGTCGTGGTCATCGCCGGCGGTCTGGGATCCTTCGAACCGCGGAAGCCTCAGCTGGAGAACCTGGAAGATTTTGAAGACAAGGGGGTAAGCTATATGGTCCGGGATCCCGAACAATTCAGGAATAAGAAAGTAGTTATTGCCGGAGGCGGGGATTCCGCGCTGGACTGGTCCATTTTTCTGGCGGAGGTGGCCTCGGAAGTAACGCTTGTACACCGCCGCAACGAATTCAGGGGTGCCCTGGACTCCGTGGAAAAGGCTTCGGACCTGGCAGCTGCAGGCAAGATCCGGTTGCTCACCGAAGCGCAGGTGAACCGGCTGTACGGGGACGATCATTTGGAGGCCGTAGTGGTCACTTACAACGATCCGGACCGGGGCGAGGTCTATGTGGAGGCAGATCATTTTATCCCGCTTTTCGGTTTGTCCCCCAAACTGGGACCTATCGGGGACTGGGGCCTGGAGATCGAGAAGAACGCCATTAAGGTGAACAATGCCTACGATTACCAGACCAACATCCCCGGGGTATTCGCCGTGGGAGACGTAAATACCTATCCCGGCAAGCTCAAGCTGATCCTCTCCGGTTTCCACGAGGCGGCCGTAATGTGCCAAAGCGCTTACCAGATCGTCAATCCCGGGAAACGCTACGTGATGAAGTACACCACCGTCGGCGGGGTCACCGGCTTTGACGGCAGTAAAAAGGAAGCTAAAAAAGAGGTCATCCAGGCCATTGCCTGAGACCAATGCCTCAGACCCTACGAATTTCCGGTATTCCGCTTTGGAGAAACCCGGAGAACCCACTCCCGAAACCGGCCAAAAAAAGCCGGTTTCGTTTGCTTTTGAAGGACCCTTGCCGTTACTTTGCGGCAGTTCATTGCCAGTTTGCCAGGTTATCAAGAAAGGTGGAGGGACTAGACCCGACGAAACCTTAGCAACCCTTTGCTCCCGTTGGGGGTGGAGAAGGTGCTACGTTCTATCCGGCGCGGGTCCGGCTGTCTATCAGGCCAGTACCCCGCAGGAAAGATAACACTTGCCCTAACAGGCATATTCACTCCCTTTTCAGATAACGTTTTACCCCGGTCCCAAGGCCCGGGGGAATTGTATATGGCAACCGGCCGTTTGGATGAGATATGGAAGAATTGAAAGAACTATTGAATCGGCGTATCCTGGTCCTTGACGGGGCCATGGGCACTATGTTGCAGGGGTATGCCTTTACGGAGGCCGACTTTCGCGGGGAGCGATTTGCCGACTGGCCGCAGCCCGTGCAGGGCAATAACGACCTGCTGTCGCTGACGCAGCCCGGGGCCATCGCGGAAGTACATGCGGCCTATTTGGAGGCTGGCGCTGACATCATACAGACCAACACTTTTTCATCCACCTCCATAGCAATGGCGGATTATGGAATGGAAGAGCTGGTCGGCGAGATAAATCGCGAGGCCGCCCGCATTGCCCGGGAACAGGCGGATCGCTTTACGGCCATGAACCCGGAGAAACCCCGGTTCGTCGCCGGGAGCATAGGGCCTACCAACAAGACGGCCAGCATGTCGCCTCAGGTGAATGATCCGGGTTACCGAGCCGTTTCTTTCCGCGAATTGCAGGATGCCTACCGGGAGCAGGCCGAAGCCCTGCTGGAAGGCGGTGCCGACATCCTATTGGTGGAAACCGTATTCGATACCCTCAACGCCAAAGCCGCTCTGTTTGCCATTGAGGAGCTCAAGGCCGAGCGCGGCCTGGATACCCCGGTTATGGTGAGCGGTACCATTACGGACGCCTCCGGCAGGACCCTTTCCGGGCAGACCCCTGAGGCCTTCCTGATCTCGGTAAGCCATATCCCCTTGCTTTCCGTTGGGCTCAACTGCGCACTTGGCGCCAGCCAATTGGCGCCCCATCTGGAAACCCTGTCCTTACGGGCTGAGCAAGCCGTTTCGGCCCATCCCAATGCAGGATTGCCGAATGCCTTCGGGGAATACGACCAGGGGCCGGAGGAAATGGCGGATCAGATCCGGGAATACCTGGACAAAGGCCTGGTCAATATCATCGGCGGCTGCTGCGGGACCACGCCGGAACATATCCGGGCGATC
>JBNKHB010000197.1:0-4953 GCA_050290125.1 Robiginitalea sp. | reverse complement strand
GGTCATCAGATAGTCGACGATACGCCGGGCCTCGGCGCCTTTCCGGTGCAGGGCAAAGGAAGGTTTGAGTTGTTCCTGCATAAAGAAGTCCAGGTCGTCCGAGCCATAGCGGTTGAATGCCTTCCAGTTGCGCAGGCCCTCCAGCATCCTTCGGTGCGCCAGGAACCGTCGGCTCGCAGTCTCGAGTTCCCGCTTCATACGTTCGCTGTCCCAATTCTCGGGCTGCTGTGAATCCGCCAGCAATGCCTTGTAAGCTGCATAGACCCTGCGGTCGGCTTCCAGCGCCTCGGCAATGAGGCGGAAATAGGCGCGGCTCACCAGTTTCGGGTACAGATCGGTAAAGGCAGGGTCCACGCTGGGATCGTTGTGGGCCACGAATTCAGGTACGGCATAGAAGACCACCCCATCCTGCCCGTGTTCGCTTTCCGAGGCCGTTAGGGTTTCCTCCCATTTTTGCGAGCGCAACAGGGCCTCCCAGGCCTCGTCATAAGGGTCTGTCTCCTGCCTGAGCCCCGAACAGCCTGTGGCAAACGCGCATACCAGCAAGACCGGGGCAATGCCCGGGCGCCAGATACTTTTCATAATCATCGTGTTCTCAAGAGGTAAGGAAATGAATTCATCCGCCCTTCGGAAATCGCCTTGACCAAAGGTTGCATTTTATCGATGAAGTGCTGCTGCCAAAGGGCTTGCGTAAGATAGTAGCTACGTATATGATCGGTAAAATCGGTGTGCGTAAGAAAGGGGAAGGATCCGGTGGCAGAGCCGTTTCGCCTCCTGGCGAATTGTATACCTTAGCACTTATGAAGCACCCGTCAGACCTTATCAAGATCCGAAAGGCCGGTTCGGAGGCCGACTGTAGGCAAATCGCCGCTTTGGCCGAAGCCATTTGGCGGGAACACTACACCCCCATCATCGGCAAATCCCAGGTGGATTACATGCTGCACCACTTTCAGTCAGAGCCTGCCATCGCCGGCCAGATGGAAGGCGGCATGCATTACTACCTCATGGAATACGACGGGAGCCCGGCAGGGTACTTCGCTTTCGAGAAGCAGGAAGACTGCTTGTTCTTAAGCAAGATCTACGTGTTGAGTTCGCTTCGCGGCAAAGGCCTGGGGCGGTCTGCCATGACTTTTATTACCGGGCAGGCGGAGCAGTTGGCTTGCCGCTGTATCACCCTCACCGTCAACAGGCACAATTCCGCATCCATCGCAGCCTACCAGCGCATGGGATTCCGAAAGGAAGGCCCCGTGGTAAAGGACATCGGGGGAGGCTTCGTTATGGATGACTACCGGATGCGCCTGGATCTGTAAACTTTTGAGGGATTTTCAGACCAATCCCGGGGTACCGAAACAAATCGTCGGGTGCCCATCAACCCATGGAAATTGAATTCAGGAGTCTTGCGGAGGTAGAAAAAAATGAGCTTATTGCCCTTATGAACCATCCGTTGGTCAGGCGTCAAATGCCCTTACTAACGGAAGCCTTCACCGCACGTTCCCTCGAAAGGTTCATCGAGGCCAAAGAACGTTTATGGACGATCCACGGCTACGGTCCACTGGCGTTTTTCGTTGCAGGACGGTTTGCCGGCTGGGGCGGGTTACAGGCAGAGGACGGTGACGCCGACCTGGCGATGGTACTGCATCCCGACTACTGGGGCCTGGGAAAGGAGTTATTCGCACGGATCATCAAGGAAGCCTTTTGCAGAATGGGCCTTTCGTCGGTTACCGCGCTTTTGCCACCCGGGAGGACACGTATCAATGGCCTCCTAAAGCTGGGGTTCAAGAAGGAAACGGAGGTTTTGGTCGGAACGCACCGATTTATTAAATACCGACTGGATAAATCGCCCTGTTGACCCTCGGGATATGGTTCTGGCATCCGGCGCTGTGGCCCAATATTGTATGGTAAACGGGGCCCCTCTTCCGTAATTGTTCTATCGCGCCAACGACTACCCACCAAGACTTTCATCTTCAAATGGTTAAAAGACTATTTCCCGCCCTCAACAAAGTATACTTTATCAATCAGTATACCCTGGTGCATATCCTTTCGGGAACCGGGACCATAGAAGTGGATTTCAAGAACTATCAGGATTGGGAGGACAAGGCCATTTATTTATCGAAGGGGCAGTATATCAAATTCCTGTCCGATGACTTTACGGTGCGCCTAATCGAATTTCCAGATGAAATCCTATTCCGGTCCAATGACTTCCGGGTACTCTTCAAACACCTGATCTCACTTGGATATATCAATTTCAGCGAATGCGCGGATTGTAAAAAATATCTGGACCAAACCGCCTTCTCGGATTCCCTGTCAGGATTGATAGACATCTCTTCCCGGCAATGGTTCTGGCAAAATCCCTTTCAGGCTAGCAAGGAGGAGTACCAATTGATTTTCGACATTAAAGACATCGTCGACGCCCAGTTTGCCCATCATTTGAAAAATGAGGACCTGGCCCGGTTGTTAAGGGAAAACGGAAATACGGCACAGGCCCTGGTACGGGATAAAGTCGGCATTACCGTGAAGGAACTTATGGGCAGCAAGCGCCTGTTGGAAAGCAAAAGGGAAATTGCCTTTAAGGATGTCAGTATCCAGGAGGTTGCCTATGGGATGGGCTACAAGGATCCGGCCTATTTCAACCGTACTTTTAAAAAATCAACAGGGGTCAGTCCCCTCCAATTCAGAAAGGATATTGAATTTGCCGAAAGGGATTCGTTCGTGCACGATATCCTGGAACTGGTCCGGAAGCACCATACAGAAAACCGAACCCTGGATTTCTATGCAGGTAAGTTGAATCTCTCGGTTAAAAGCCTATCACGCAAGACGCGTAAGCAATTAAACACGTCGCTGGGTCAGCTGATTCGATTTGAACTGCTTCAGACCTCAAAGACCATGTTGCTCCAGGATGCCAACATCACGGATATTGCTTTTCGGCTTGGCTTTGGGGAGCCCAACCATTTTACGCAATTCTTCAAACTCCATACGGGCAACACACCCACGGATTACAAACTGCGAAAGTACCATACATAGTCCCTTTTTTGTAGGAAGCCGGCTTAGTATCCCTCGGACATTTGCAGTGAATCAAAAATCACTGATTGTCCAATTTAAATATGTATGAATGGATATTAAACCTTTAGTTACTGAAATGGACGGTATTGTGGCCCGTGGTGCCATTGTGGATGCCGTTAAGCAATTTTTCGCCGACCATGCCCAAACATCCGATTACAACCGCGTTACAACCGAAAACAAAACGCAGATGGTTGAAAAGATGCAGGGGTTTGCGGATGCCATTGCCCGCGTAAATGGAATTACGCACCACCACACCATTGTGGACGGGTTGGTCTCCGCCTCGGAATTCACCTTTGATTTTCAAATGAAAGATAACAGTAGCATCTACTGGCATGAGATCATCAGAAGGATCTGGAATGAAAAGGGTGAAGTGGTTCATGAAGAATACTTCAATGCCTGAGTCCGGGACCATGAAGCTGCGTTTTATTACGCCCACCCTTCACGGGATAGCGGATTATTCAGCTGGAATCGGGCTGATTCTGGCTCCCTTTGTCCTGAACCTCGGACAAGGCCAATCCATCGCCTTTTGGTTCTCGGTACTAACCGGGATCGCGGTGATCGGGGCCAGCCTGCTCACGGATTATAAACTGGCAGCCATCAGGTTAATCCCCTTCCAGGGGCATCTAGCCATCGATTTGCTCGTGGCCGTTGCCTTTATGATCCTTCCCTTCGCCTTTGGGCTCACGGGGATAGAGGCTGCCTATTACTGGTTCAATGCCACCGTGGTATTTCTGGTGGTCTCATTAAGTTCAATTGACACTAACAATTAAAAATTCAAGAAATGACAACTTTGAAGAATATCTCAACTTTTGTATTTGCCGTATGTGTTGCAAGTACCTCCCTGGCGCAGGATAAAAAGGCCTACAACATCGACAACAGCAATATTGCATTGCAAAGCTACAGCCCAGTATCCTATCGGGACCTCGGTAAAGCAGAATTGGGTCGGAAGGAATACAAATCCGAACACAACAAGGTGGTATACTACTTTACCAGTGCGGATCAAAAAAAGGCCTTTGACCGGAATCCGGACCGTTACCTTCCCCAATATGGCGGGTATTGCGCCTTTGGCATTTATGCCGGGGCTAAATTCAGGCCGGACCCCAACAACTTCATCGTTAAGGATGGTGCCTATTTTCTCTACCTGAAAAACCTGGAGTTGGATGCCAAGCAACTGTGGTTGGCCGAAAAGGACCATAAAAAACTGGTGGATGCGGCCAATACGAACTGGGGAAAACTGAAAACGACCTACAATTAACGCCTGGTTAAAAAGATCGGAGTTCCTTCAAATGTTTGTGGTTCTGTAGGAGTAATTCCGAATGAAGGCGTCCTGCCCAACTCGTGGCAGGACGCTATTTTTTTCAAACTTTAAATTAAAGGATGATCAACCTTTCTAACAAAACGGTGCTTACCGCCCTGGCGGTTTTTCTGTTTCTTCAGGGTATGGGGGCAACTTTCCTTAGCCGTGAAATCCTCGCCGTATTCAGATGGCGGCAAGACGAGTTGCCGGACCTGCTCTTGAAGATGCTCGGAGCTTTGCAACTGGGCTGGGGGATGCTCAATTACATGTACCGTAACCACCCGTTTGGGGGAATATTCGGAAGACCGCTGCTTTTGGCCAACCTGGCCATTCTTATTGCGAGCGGGATGGCCCTTGTCAGGGCAGGGTCACATTCGGGCGGATCTTTCCCCGCGTTGTGGATTTTTGCCAGCGCCTATCTGGTCCTTGCCTCGCTGATCCTTAAAATAATACGGACGGATCCACCTCCCATTCCGAAGCCTTAGGGAAAAAAAGGAACCGACAACTTTGGGAAGGGGCCATAAGCCGCTGATCTTCATCATTTCGGGGAAATAGCGCATCCGCTACCTTGACCCCAAATCCAAAAATTATGTCTG
>JBNKHB010000196.1:0-5059 GCA_050290125.1 Robiginitalea sp. | reverse complement strand
GGAATCCGGTACCGGCATTCAGTCGCATAACCCCGTGTTCGTTCAACTTCCATCGGTACGCCATCCTGGGAGTAAAGATATTTCCATGCCGGCGGTCGTAGTCATAGCGGAGGCCCAGCAGGATGGCGTGGGCTGGTGCCGGATTCCACTGGTCCTGTACAAAGAGGCTGGGGATCCAGACCCGGTCCGGCGCATTTTGGCCGGCTGCAGCAGTAGCCGTGGTATTGTCATCGTAATAACTATACCGTAGCGCGCTCCCAACCAACAGATCGTGGCGACCTGCGGTCTTGTCCCAGGTAAGCTGCCCGAAGCCGATGCGCTGGTCTGCCAGATACCGCAGGTCTCCGTAGACCGAGTTCTGGGAATGGTCGTTATAGGATACGGACAATACCCATTTGTCCGGCAGCTGGAGCTGGTATTTGGCCAGTAATTCCCAGCGACTGGTATAGATGCTTTCGCCATAAATGGAATCCCCGCCGCGGAATTCCGGGGTCCACTGCATTTCCCCGCCCCAGCGGTCTTCGTAAAAATAGCGACCGGCCACGGAGAAGATCCGGGCCTGCGGTCGCTGCCAGCTCCATTTCTGAAACAGTGAGATCCGCTCCTGCAGGGTGAGGTCGGTAAAATTGTCCCCGTTGTTGTCCACGGGTTGGTCGTAGTTGAAGTAATTGGCGCCCAGCAGCAGGTCTGCCTTTTCACCGATGCGCGCCTTCCCTCCCAGGTCCAGGTTGTATTCCCCCCAACCGGTTACAAAGGCATCGGTAAAGAATTCCGGCGCCCCAAGCGAATTCTTGGTAATGATGTTGATCAGGCCACCGACCGCTTCGCTCCCGTACAGGGTGGAGGCCGGACCTTTTACGATCTCGATCTGTTCGATAAGGCTGTTCGGGATACCGGACATGCCGTAAACGGTGCCCAGCCCGCTGACGATGGGCATCCCGTCAATCAACACCAAGGTATAGGGGCCTTCCAGGCCGTTGATGTGTATGTCGCCGGTGTTGCAAACATTGCAGTTGATCTGTGGCCGGACCCCGTTGACGTTTTGGAGGGCTTCAAAGACGTTGGCCGTGGGGTTCTTCCGGATGAACGACGGGGCGTAAACCTCAACCGGGACCGGACTGTCCGAGCGGCTTACCGCTTTGAGGGTGCCCGTGACCACCATTTCGGTAAGCTGTTCGGTGGCCTCATCCAGTTCAATGGTCAGCGGGGATTGCGTGGCCTGGACAGGCAGGCGCTTCCGGTAGCGGCGGTATCCCACAGAGGACACAACGAGCACCACAGGCCCTTCCGGTACGGATTCCAAAACAAAATCCCCGTTCTCATCCGTGGCGGAACCTACTTCCGTGCCTTCAAGATAGATATTGGCAAAAGGGACCGGGCCTTCGGCATCCCGCACCTGACCGCGCAAGCTTCGCTGGGCCGCCATCATGGTTGGCAGCAACAGGGCCAGGATCAGGAACGGCCTTAACCGCATAGTTTGTTCTAAAATTAGATTTAGACAAAACTAAATATTTGTTTTTACAAATAAAAATGTAATTTTATCAAATAATTAATGAGCATGACCCACTCGGAAGAGAATTACCTTAAGGGCATCTTTCATTTAAGCAAAGGCGGCACCGAAGCGGTAACCACTAATGCCCTGGCTTCCCAGATGGAAACCAAGCCGTCATCCGTTACCGACATGGTGAAACGGCTATCCGACAAAGGGCTGGTCAACTATATAAAGTACCAGGGCGTATCCCTCACCAAATCCGGCAGGATCCGGGCCCTCCAGGTGGTTCGCAAACACCGTTTGTGGGAAGTCTTTCTGGTAGAGAAGCTGGATTTTAGCTGGGATGAGGTCCACGAAGTAGCTGAACAGTTGGAGCATATTGAAAGCGACAAGCTGATCAACCGGCTCGATGCCATGCTGGACTATCCGGATTTTGATCCTCACGGGGACCCCATCCCGGATAAGGACGGAAATTTCAAGACCCGGGAAAAAAAGCTGTTGTCCGCCTTGTCGGAACACGCATCCGGGGTTTGCGTAGGGGTAAAGGATTCGACTTCTACCTTCCTAAAGTTCCTGGACAAACACGAAATAGCCCTGGGTCGCCGCATTACGGTGCTGGAAAAAGAGGAGTTTGACCATTCCATGCTCATTGAGATTGAAGGCAACCGATTAAGGGTCTCCCAACAAATAGCCGCCAACCTTTATATTAAACCCAATACCGAATTATGAATCACGTTGTTGAGTATTTCGGCTCGCTGGATCCAATTCTCGCGGCGCTTATCGCCACCCTCTTTACCTGGTTTGTCACCGCCCTGGGGGCAGGCCTTGTATTTTTCTTCAAGACCATGAACAGGGCCGTACTGGACGGCATGCTCGGCTTTACGGGAGGGGTAATGGTAGCGGCCAGTTTCTGGAGCCTGCTGGCTCCCGGGATCGAGATGAGCCCGGGCGAAGGTTTTGTCAAGGTCATTCCGGCGGCCGTGGGCTTCCTGTTAGGGGCCCTGTTCATCTTTAGCCTGGATAAGGTTTTACCCCACCTTCACATCAACTTCAAGGAAAGCGAAGGGATAGAGACAGGCTGGCGGCGGACCACGCTGCTTACCCTGGCCATTACCCTGCACAACATTCCAGAAGGTCTGGCAGTAGGGGTGCTATTCGGCGGCGTAGCCGCCGGCTTTGAAGGCGCCTCCATCGGCGGGGCGGTGGCCCTGGCGTTGGGGATCGGCCTGCAGAATTTCCCGGAAGGGTTTGCCGTGGCCATGCCGCTGCGCCGCTACGGCCTGAGCCGAAGGAAAAGCTGGATGTACGGGCAGGCCTCGGCGGTCGTGGAGCCGATAGCCGGCGTCCTGGGCGCCTGGGCGGTCCTGACCTTTCAGCCCATACTGCCGTATGCACTCTCCTTTGCCGCCGGCGCTATGATCTTTGTGGTGGTGGAAGAGGTAATCCCCGAGACCCAGCTGGATAAATTTACGGACATCGCCACCATGGGCTTTATCGCCGGCTTCGTGATCATGATGGGCCTGGACGTGGGATTGGGATAAAAAAAACCGGCCCAAAGGCCGGTCCTGTATTCATTGCTACATCCCGATTATTCGGATTGCTGAGGTTGACTCCAGGGCGGCGTTACGCCGTTTGACCGGGCGTAGGCAATCAGCTGCCCCTTGTGCTCGCCGTTGTGCTCCAGGATGATCAACATACTGGAGAGTTTCGTGGATTTCATAAATCCGAGGTCTACCTCTTCGCCGAACGAACCGCTTTCCACCATCTGCATTTTCTCCTTGATGTATTCTGAAGATTTCTTAAACGCTTCGATGATGTTCTCCTTGCCTTTGATGGAAGATTCCATAGCCATCGGGTCAACACCCTCGGGGATGTCAAAGCCCATTCCCATGGCGATAAAATAATTGGCTGCAGCCGTGTGAAGGATGGTTTCGCCGGTAGAGCGAATGCCTTCGGCAGGCCTCCAGTCCATCTGCTCTTCGCTAAAAGCATTGGCCAATGCCAGGATGTTGCCCTGGGCGTATTCCAGCATGCCGGTAATGCTCGGGACCACTACATCTTCCTGGGAATATCCGCTGAAGGCAACTATCCCGAGAAGAATCACTAATACTTTTTTCATTTTCATAAGGTTTACGATTGTTTTTAATGTTGGGTGATAGGAAACTTAAGTCTCTAAAGATACGGAAATTAGGTTGCCCTTAAGCCGGTAATAAAGAGTCTTAACATTAATATGACGCCTTCTTAGACGAATCTGCTCCGGCGGCCTTACAGAATCTTGGGGAAATACTATTTTTGGGCTGCTAACCTATTCCATAAAGAAATGAGACTTAAGCTTTTCTGCCTGTTTTTAGTGCTAAGCGGCATGTATTCGTATGAAGGAGTCGCCCAGCCAAAACCCCTGGAATACCTGGACGTATTCCAATTGCAGTACGCCAGCGATCCGCAAATCCATCCGGAAGGAGAGTGGATCGTTTACCGGAAAATGAGCTTTGATATCCTCAAGGACCGGGCTGTTGGAAGCCTGTGGATGCTGAAGGCGGACGGCAGCGGTCACCGGAAACTCAGCAGCCGGGAAGCCCCGGAATCCAGCCCCCGCTGGTCGCCTGACGGGAACCGGCTTGCCTTTATCAGTACGACGGACGAAGGTGCGGAGATTTACATGTATTGGCTGGAGGGTGGCAACGTGGCCCGGATCTCCCAGCTGCCGGCTTCCCCTTCCTCCTTAAGCTGGTCGCCGGACGGAACCCAGCTGGCTTTCAGCATGAAGGTACCGGAGGAGCCCCCTGTGCTGGCCAAACTCCCAAAGGCTCCAAAGAATGCCCAATGGGCCGGTGCCCCGCGGATCACCGACCGCCTCTATCATGAACGGGACGGCAGCGGGTATATCGACCCCGGCTTTGACCATATTTTTGTATTGCCGGCAGAAGGCGGTGCCTACCGTCAGCTCAGCTCAGGGAACTTCCATCACCGGGGGCCGCTTTCCTGGTCGCCCGAGGGGACCCGGATCTACTTTTCCGGCAACCGCAATGAGGATTGGGAATACGACTTCCGCAACAGCGAGATCTATTCGATCAGCGTAGCCGACGGGGCTGTTGCGCAGCTTACGGACTCGCCCGGACCCGACGCCGATCCGGTAGTTTCGCCGGATGGAAACTTTATCGCCTACCGGGGGTTTACGGATAAGATGCAGACCTACCAGGTCTCGGAATTGCGCCTTATGCGCACAGACGGGAGCGGACAGCGCGTGCTGACCCCGGAACTGGACCGGAGTGTCGGCGATCTGCAATGGGATGACCGGGGGCGGGGATTGTACTTCACCTATGACGATAAGGGAAATACCAAGATCGCGTATGTAGGCCTGCAGGGGAGCCCGGAAATCCGGGCCCACAACCTGGGCGGTACCAGCATTGGCCGCCCTTATGCCGGCGGCTCCTACAGCGTGGCCCGGGACGGAACCCTGGCCTACACGCTGAGCCGTCCCGAATTCCCGGCAGAAATTGCCGTTGTGGACAAAGGACGCGGCCAGGCCCGCAGGCTAACCCGGCTGAACAGCGGGCTGCTGGATCA
>JBNKHB010000195.1:0-5081 GCA_050290125.1 Robiginitalea sp. | reverse complement strand
ACGTAGGCCCGTCACGCAGGTCGCTGGCCGCATACAACAATACCCGGGACGTAAGCCCCATGGCACTCAGCATGGAGGCCCGGCCAGGCGGTGTGGGTTTCCCGTCCAGCAGGCTCATGGCCTGGTCCAGGTCGCTGATCATAAAGTCCACCAGCTCGGCATAAGTACCGCGCGGGGCCGAATAATCCTCGCCCAGACCGTACGGCCGGTCGATGATCGGCGCCCCGCCGTAATAGCGGGTCAGCTGGTGGTAATAGTAGGCCCGCAGGAAATAGGCCTCCCCTAACAAGCGATCGCGCAGGGCGTCGTCGTCAAAGGTGGATTCCGGCAGATTTTCAATGGCTACGTTGGCCTGCCGAACGGCCAGGAATAGCTCGTTCCACTGGGGAATGATCCGGTTGTTCCCGGTCCCGGCCGGTGAAAGCGATCCTTCGGTGATCACATTGATCCCGCGTCCGGAGTGGGTGAACATGGCTTCATCCGTAATGGATGAAAGCCCTTCCTCCTCAAATCCGCCGTATCCGAGATAGGAATACACATTAAAGATAAAGGCTTCGGATAAAGGTCCGTCCCCCCAGGTGGCGTCGGCGGAAATCTTGTCCAGGGGTTGCGTGTCCAAGAAGTCCTCATTACACGAGAGGGGCAGAATCGCCATTGCTGCCACTCCCAACATCCATAATTTTCTCACAAATTTCATAACAAACAATTTAGAAGGTCAGGCTGAATCCGGTGTTGATAACGCGCTGTAGGGGATAGAATACGCCACTGCTCACCGTAGCTTCCGGGTCCCATACGTCTTGCTTTGCCCAAGTTATTAAATTTAAGCCATTTACGTAAACTTTCAAACTGGAAAGTCCGAAGGGTGAAATCAGGTTGTCCGGGAAATTGTACGCCAATTGCACGTTTTTGAGCCGGATATAATCCTTGCTGATGAGGTTGTAGGTATTATTACCATAGGCTGCGCCTACCGAATAATACGTATCCCCCCGGGTTGCCAGGCGCGGGTGTACGCTGCTGGGGTTGTCTATGCTCCAGCGGTTATCATAGCTGTATTTCAAATAGTTTCCAATGTCTCCGGATTCGGTCTGCAGAAACAGGGAAGCTCCCGTGGCGCCCTGAAGCAGCACACTGAGGTCCCAGCCCCTGTAGGAGGCATTGAAGGTAGCCCCGAAGTTGAATTTCGGGAAAATACTTTCGTTGATCCGCGTCTGATCCAGGTCGTTGATGATACCGTCCCCATTGATGTCCTTGAACTTCATATCGCCTGGTTCCAGGTTCGGTTTCACTGCACTGTAATCCAGCGTATTGGCTGCTATAGCCGCCTCATCCCGGAATACGCCGTCGTATTCGTAAACGAGGTAGGCGCCGATCTGTTTGCCCTCCATGAGCTGGTAGTCCGGAGCCCCGGGGATCTCGTCCATAAAGACCACTTCGTTCTGGGCCCAGCCGCCGTTGATGCCGGCGTCCCATTCAAAGCCATTCTCGTCTCCGCCGTAATAGTTCAGGGCGAATTCGAAACCTTTGTTATCCACCTTACCGGCATTGACCGGGGGCAGCAAGTCCGCAATCCCGGAGCTGCCAGGCGTGGACCCGGTTTCCTGGATCAGGATCTGGTCCCGTTTGTTCAGGAAGTACTCAAAAGTAAAGGTCAGGTGGTTGTCCAGCGCCACTCCGTCCAAACCGATGTTAAAGTTCTTGGCCCGCTCCCAGGTAAAGCTGGGGTTGGCCAGGATCACTTCGGTAAGGGTATTGGCCACGGCCCCACCGATCGGATATTCCCCGAAACCATAGGTGGAGAGGAAGGCGTATTCCTGCAAGGCCTGGTTAAAGAACACCTGGTCGTTCCCCATCTCGCCATAGGAGCCGCGGATCTTCAGGTAGTCGATGCCAGGTACGTTGAACCAGTCTTCATTGCTGATGTTCCAACCGGCCAGGAACCCCGGGAAGAATCCGAAACGGTCGCCTGCCGGGAAAATATAGGAGCCGTCATACCTCCAGATAAACTCTGCCAGATACTTCTCCTGATAGTTGTACTGGGCCCGGCCGTAATAACCCAGGCGCGTGCGGTTATACCCACTACCGTCAGTATTCTGACCATCGGTACCCCCGGCGAACAACTGGTCTACCGCAGGCGAAATAAAGTTCCGGCGGAAGGCCGAGAAGAAATCCCCCTGGAAGGTCTCGCGAGTAACCCCCGCCAGTAGGTTGATGGTATGGTCGCCATCAAAGACCCGGTCATAATTGACCAGGGCGGTCAGGTTGGTATTCAGCTCATTGGCCGACACCTGCGTGAGGCGCGGGTCCGTAAAGTTGGACCGGGTGGCCGGCGACAATACCGGGTTCCCGGTTGCGATGTAATTATCGCGATCCAGGAAATACAGTTGCCAGGGAGTCTCCCAGCGCTTCTGCCTAAACTGGCTTTGGTCCACCGAAGCCAGCAGGGTGAGTTTCAGGCCGTCTATCCAGGGTTGGGTAATGTCCACGGTGCCTGTAAATTGCAGGTAATCCGTGGGCTGATCATCATATCCGGTTTCTCCCGTAGTGATCACCACGGGCTGCTGGCCGTTCTCGATGTCGGGCCCGGGTTCGCCGGTGGGCCATACCGCGGGTTCGTTCGGCCGGCCACGCATCAGCATCCGGAAGATGGCCCCGGAACCTTCAGTTGCGAATTTCCGGTCTTCCTTCCGGTACATGAATCCGAGCTTCGTATTGATATAATCGCTCACGTCGATGTCCGTATTGATCCGAAAGTTGTACTGTTGGAAGCGCGTCGCTGAATTTTTGTAAACGGCATCCTGATCATTATAGCCGATAGAGGTATAGAACCGGGCCGTTTCACCTCCGCCGCTTACCGCCAGGTTATGGCGGCTCTGGGAGGCCCAGGTTTTGAAGGTGGCGTCAAACCAGTCGCTGTCCGGGTAAAGCCAGGGGTCCAGGCGATCCCTGTGTCCCGCAACGGTTTGCGGGGAGAAGGGCGCATTCACCACTTCGCCGCTACCGGGGATGGTATAATTCCCTGCGGTCTGGAAGGCATCCCAGGCAGCTCCCCATTGTGAAACGGGGATGTTACTGTTAAAGATGCCGATCTCATTCATGATCGTCAGGTATTCCACCGCGTTGGACATGTTGGGGATAGTCGTTGGCTGGGTGAGCCCGAAGTCCGCGTTGTAGGTAACGGTAGGTTTACCCACTTTACCCTGTTTGGTGGTGACGATAATGGCGCCGTTGGCAGCCCGTGCCCCATAGATGGCGGCCGAAGCATCCTTCAGTACCGAGATGTTTTCGATGTCGTTTCCGTTCAAACGGCCGATCCCACCCGCACGGTCCGGGACCCCGTCGATCACGACAAGGGGGGAGTTATTCCCCAGGGTGTTCTGTCCACGGATGTTGATGGTGGATTCGTCATTACCCGGCTCCCCGCTCGTCTGGATGATGACCACCCCGGGCAGCCGACCGGCCAGGGAGTTCGAAACGCTTATCGCCGGAGAGGCCTCCAACACGGGACCTTCCACTGCGGTGACCGCGCCGGTCACGGTAGCTTTCTTCTGCGTGCCATACCCCACTACCACAATTTCGTCCAGGGCGGCTACATCTTCGTCCATGGATACATTTAAAGTGGATTGGTTGTTCAACGGTACAACAATGGAGCTAAAGCCAACATAGCTGAATCGCAGTGAAGTGTTGCCATTGTCCACCGTTAAGGTGTAATTCCCGTCGAAGTCGGAAACTGCACCAGTGCTTGGGTCGTTGACATCCACAATGGATACGCCCGGGAGGGGCATGCCATCCGCGGCGGAGGTAACCGTACCGCTCACGGTGGTGCCTTGGGCTGAGAGTTCCGAGCACGCGAAACTGCTCAGCAATGCCGTGACAAACAGGAGAATAACTGTCCTGCATCGGCATGCAATGTTCATTGTCATCATAGTGTCAGGTTGCTTAGTTAGATGTTAAATTCTGTTAAATGTATGCGATATCCTTCATATTAACAAGGATTTATTAAAGATATGTGTGCATATAACACTTTTCTTTGGTAACGAATTGATTTATAACGAAAACGTTTTAGATCATCTCAGAACCCGATCCGCAGTCGGCGCAGGAAGGCCCGGAGGAAAAGGCGGGTAGGGCAGGCTGCAATGATCCGCAGATCTTCAGCCAGGCTCGTGTCCTCCTGAAGGAAGGCGAGGATCAGACGGGGATCCCTTTTTTGGAATAATCTTTCGAAGATCAGTGAGCCCTGGACATTATGGCGGTAAAGGATATCCAGCATCAGCAGGTCGTAGTACCAGTACCGGTCCTTGCGAAAGGGCAGTTCAGGCGTTTGACCTTCCTTAATTCGCGCAAGGAGCTTCTCCGTGTTGCGCACGGTATTGGCAAAAGCATAGCCCGTACTGGGTTTGGCCCATCCGCCGGCCAGCCCTATGTGGTGGAGGCGCGGCGAGTCGGCCGCGGTGAAGTCGTTGCAGGTCATGGGGATCTTGCCGGCTTCCCGCTCCAGGATGCGGTATCCTCCCGGCTGGAGCTCTTCCTCCATGTATTTGACGAGCGCCGCCTGATACGCCTCCTCCGGCAGCAGGTCGGCGGAGAACAGGGTATATTCCACCAGCGCCTCGTGCGGGCTTTCGGGGAGGATGTACATAAAGCAGGTATGACCCTGTTGAGGGATCCCGAAGTCCATAAAGGTGGCCGCTTCGGGATCAAAGACCGGTTGCTCGCTGCGGATGCGCCAACCGGCGAAGTGTTGCCAGATCAGCGGGTAAGGACGCATCAGCTTTTCAAGATCCGTCAGCACAACGCTGCTGAAAACGTGGGAAGCAGAGAAGCTGCCCTGGTCGGTGTTCACATCCACCCGATCTTCCGTTTCCCGGAAGCCCAGGACCTCGGCATGGAATAAATGTATGTTCGGCATGGTGCGGAGACGGGCGAGGAAGTCTGCGTAGAAATCGGCTCCGCGGATCATTTTATACCGGAGCGGCAGCAGGGACATGCGCTTTTCGAAGTCCCGGCCGCGGAAGCGGATGGTTTCCCAGGATTTGGCCGCAATCCCGTCAAATCGGCCCTCCCCCGCTTCCCAGAAGCACCAG
>JBNKHB010000194.1:0-5221 GCA_050290125.1 Robiginitalea sp. | reverse complement strand
CTTGGTAAGGGCCATCACCCAATCCCCCCGCATCTCGTAGAGCTCGGGAACCAGGTAACCGATCTTCACCATCACGATATCGGATTCCCTCGGGTTCAGGTCCAGGTCAGTAAAGTCCCTTTCATGGTGGTAGGGTTTGCGCTTTTTAGTGACGATGACGGAAACGCTCCCGGTCTTCACCACCGCTTCCACCTCGGCATCCCGGTCGCCTTCCTTAAGGGCGGTGACGGTACCCGTCAACCTGATCGGGGGTGCAAAACGGTCGTCAACCGCGGCGCCAATATTTGCAGTAACCGTCCCGCCGACGCCCACTTTCAGTGCTTCTTCGATGAGCTCCGGGCCTGGGATGGAGGCGTAGATCAGGGATGGGCCTCCCTCCGTCCGGAATTCCGGCCGCTTCAGGACCTCCTGCAGCGTCCAGGTAACGTCCCCGGCACCGCCGGCCGTAGGGTTATCGCCCGTATCGCTGATGATATACGGAATGGTATCGCTGGCAATCGCCATCTCCAGGCTTTCCTCCAGGGTGGCCACCGGCGCTACGAAGTCAAAGTCGTGCCGCACGTCCCAAAAGGCCCGGGCCAGTTCTTCGGCCCCTCCGACAACCTTCTCACGGTCGTCCCCGGTAACCATCACCACCGCATGATTCCGCGGTTCGTCCGCCCAGGCGTATCCGATCCAAATAGCGGCGTCGATGACCCCTTCCTGATCCGCCACCGAAGGCACCTGCGCATACAGGCTTTTTCCGGGTTCGATGCGGGTGCTGGTCTTCTCGCCGGGCAGCAGGATCGGGACCGGGATCCAGGCTTTAAATGCCGGTTTCCCTGCACCGTTCTCCAAACGGTCCAACAAATTCGTGATGGCTCGCGCTTTGGATTCCAGCGCATCTTCATGCGGGGCCATCCGGTAACAGGTGATCAGGTCGGAATGCCGGGCCAGGGTCCGGGACACATTGCCGTGCAGGTCCATGGAGGTGGAAACGAGCACATCCGTGCCGATGACCTCCCGGATGCGCGTGATCAGGTCCCCTTCGGCGTCATCCAGCCCCACCACGCTCATGGCGCCGTGAATGTCGAAAAAGAGGCCGTCGTAGGGCCCGTTTTCCTCGAGCATCTTTAGGGTCTTTTCCACCATCGACTCATAGGCCTCGCGGGTAACGATCCCGCCCGGGATGGATTTGCCCAGGAAGGTCGGGATCCATTCTGCGCGCCTGCGAATCTCTGAACCTTCGTCAAAGAAGGGATAACGCCCGAAAATGGAATCCCCGATGCGGGCGTGAAAGGCTTCCTCTTCCGTTTGCGCAGGTGAAAAGGTACTGGATTCGATACCTATTCCGGCGATGGCAATGCGGGGGAGTTGGCCCTCGGCATTGCCGGCGGATTCTTTACAGCCCGGAAGCAGTAGCAGGCAGATCAGTAAGCAGATGATTGGAATTCTCCTGGATATTTGCATGGGAATAAATTCAGAAAGTCACTAAGATAAGAACTCGGCGGAAACATTAATTCACTATCTTACTAAGGAAAGTCCTCCACTTCTTACCGGAACCTTCACGACATTTCCGCCTGGCATCACCCTGGTGTCGAACGGAGCCGCCGAGTCCTTCTACTCGTGTTCCTGGCCATAAACAAACCACTTTTTTCACCTAACCGATATCCTTATGAGTCATTCATCACCCATTGCCGAAACGGAAGCACCACCCCAGGTCCAGGTCATTCAAATGGCCACCGCCTTCTGGGCTTCCAAGATCGTTTACACGGCCGCCCAGATAGGCCTGGCTGATCACTTGAGCGAAGGTCCCCGCAGCGCCGAAGAAATATCGGAAGCCCTCGGGAAGCACGCCCCTACCCTCCACCGCTTTATGCGAACCCTGGCCGGCATGGGGATCCTCACCCAAAAGGAAGGCCAGCGCTTTGGCCTGACGCCGCTGGGCGAATGCCTGACCACTTCGTCGCCCTGTACCACCCGGGCCAGCATACTCTCCCTGGCGAGTCCCTGGGCAGCGCATCCCTTTGACGAGCTGGAGTATTGCCTGGAAACCGGACGGACTGGATTTGAAAAGCAACAAGGCATGCCGATCTTCGATTTCCTGGCCCAAAACCCCGAAATCGCCTCCATGTTCAGCGAGACCATGGTGGGATTCCACGGAACCGAACCGGCTGCAGTGGCAGCGGCTTATGACTTCGCTCCTTTTGAGACGGTAGTGGATGTAGGCGGGGCCACCGGCAACCTCCTATCCGCCGTCCTGAGCCGCCATGAAGGACCGCGCGGCATCCTGTTCGACATGCCCCATGTAGTTGGCGACGCCCCGGCCCTACTGGAAAGCAGGGGAGTTACAAACCGCGTCACCATCGCCTCCGGCAATTTCTTCGAAGCCATTCCGGCAGGCGGGGACGTATACATGATGTCGCATATCATCCACGACTGGAATGAAGAGCAGTGCCTCACCATCCTGGGCAATTGCCGGGAGGCGATGAAGCCGGACGGCCGTCTGCTGCTGGTGGAAATGGTACTGCCGCCCGGGGATACGCCCCATCTGGGCAAGATGATGGATATGGTCATGTTGGTATTGCCGGGCGGACAGGAGCGTACGGCAGCCGAATACGAACAGCTGCTGGAGAAGGCAGGATTCCGGATGCAATCGGTAATCCCAACCGAATCCGCAGTGAGTATCATAGAAGCGGTGCAGGCTTAGGGCGCTAATGCCTTTTCTCGCTCTTGTAACAAGAAAGAATGGTATCTTAGAAAAGTCGGAACCAAAACGGGTACACCAAAACCCGGTTCCAGGCACGCCAAACCAACACATTTCAATTGATGAAAAATCTGATCTGCCTTCTTATTGGTTTCTGTTTGTTGACTTCCTGCGGGGATACGGGAACCAGGGAAGAGGAAGAAGCAAACAGTCCAAGACCCAATATCGTCTTCATTATCAGCGATGATCACGCCTATCAGGCGATCAGCGCCTACGGAGGCAGGTTGGCTACGGTCGCCCCAACGCCCAACATTGACCGGATTGCGGCAGAAGGCATGTTGTTCAACCATTGCCTGGTGACGAATTCCATATGCGGGCCCTCAAGGGCGGCCATCCTTACGGGCAAGTACAGCCACAAAAACGGTTTTATAGACAATACCATCGGTTCCAAGTTCGATTTTGACCAGCAAACTTTCGGCGAACTCCTACAGCAAGCGGGCTATAAGACCGGCGTGCTTGGAAAACTGCATCTGGGGCAAACCCCCACGAAAGGCTTTGATTATATCGACATCCTCCCCGGCCAGGGGTCCTATTACAACCCGACTTTCATAAATGAGGCGGGGCAATACGAATTGGAGGGCTACACCACCGAAATCATTACGGACAAAGCCATCGACTGGATCGATTCCGTAAAGACCGGCGAGCAACCTTTTATGCTTTTCCTCGGTCATAAGTCCCCGCACCGTGCCTGGCAACCCGGGCCCAATGAACTGGGGATGTACGAAGGTGTCGAGATCCCCGAACCGGAAACCCTCTTTGACGATTATTCTGGGAACCGTGAGGTAGCCGGGATGAACTATATGTCCATTTCAGAATCCATGCGGATGGCGCAGGACCTCAAAATAACCGACCAACCGCAGGCAGGGTTCACCGAGGAACAGCAACGGATGTGGGACTCGGTGTACGGGCCTATCAATGAAGACTTCAAAAACGCCAATCTTTCGGGAGACGACCTGACGCGGTATAAGTACCAGCGATATATGCGCGATTACCTGGCCTGTATCGCCGGGGTGGATAAAGGGGTAGGCAAGGTACTGGATTACCTAAAGGAGGCAGGGTTGGATGAGAACACCATTGTGATCTACACCTCCGATCAGGGATTTTATCTGGGGGAGCATGGCTGGTTCGACAAAAGGTGGATGTATAAGGAATCGCTGCGAACCCCACTGATCGTAAGGTGGCCTGGCGAGGTCGCACCCGGGACCGTCAATAACGACCTGGTTTCCAACCTGGATTTTGCGGAAACCTTTTTGGATGTTGCCCAGACGGATATTCCGGGCGACATGCAAGGCATGAGCCTGGTTCCCGTATTGGAGGGCAACACCCCGGAAGACTGGCGAAAAGCACACTACTACCACTATTACGAACACCCTTCGGAGCACGATGTAAGGCGGCATTATGGGATTACCACGGCTAAGTACAAACTCATCCACTTCTATTACGATCTGGATAAATGGGAATTATACGACCTGGAGAAGGATCCCAGCGAATTACATAATATCTACGGTGATCCGGCCTACGCGGCCATCCAGAAAGAATTGCACCGGGAATTAGAGGAGTTGAGGGCAAAATATGAGGACAATGATTCGCTGAATCAGCAGTTCATTGAAGACTACAATGAGCGTGTCAAAGAAAATCCGTTGATCGAATACTGGAAGATCTCCCCGGAGGAGCGGCAGAGATTGTATCAGGAGTATTTGAAAAGTCAGCAGTAGTCTGGATAGCCCAGGCGGTGACGCCTAATTGCTATGGGCCGGTCTTATCCGATCCCGAGCGGGCTAAACACCCACCAAAGCGCCAGTACCAGCAAGACCAGCAATAGCGTCAGGCCCAGGTCCGTACTCCATTTAAACCGTTTTGACCGCAAACCTCCATGGAAGGTAACGCTCTCCAGGGTGGCCGCCGGTTGCGGTTCGCCCAATTTGCTGACGATCATGAGCACGGCTGCGCAGAATACGAATAAAACGATCGCATAGTGCAGGAAATTAATGTCCAGGAAGGAGCTGAGCAAGCTCCCTTCAGGAGCCGTCAAACTGCCGTTGTTCACCATGAATTCGGCCACCAGCCGGGAGATCCCCAAAATAAAACCGGCCCACAGGGAGATGATGGCGCCCCGCGCGTTGATCCATTTGTACAGCAGTCCGAACAGGAATACGGCGGCGATAGGCGGCGAGATGTAGGCCTGGATGCTCTGGAGGTAATGAAAGATGCCGCCCCCCATCAGCGCCTGCATGAACGGGATCCATCCAAGGCTTGCCAAAACAAGCACCACTGTGGAGACCCTGCCGAAACGCACCAATTGCTTCTCCGAGGCCCCGGGCCGGAATTTCTGATAGAAATCAATGGTAAGCAGGGTGGAACTGGAATTGAATGCGGAGGACAGGGAACTCATCAGGGCCGCCAGAAGGCCGGCAATAGCGATGCCCTTCAAACCGCTGGGCAATACCTGGGTGATCAGCGCGGGAAGTGCCTGAT
>JBNKHB010000193.1:0-5233 GCA_050290125.1 Robiginitalea sp. | reverse complement strand
GGCGTCCTCCCCGTACTTTTCAAGTACCTTTTCACCTTTGGAGATCTCGATACGTTCAATGTCCTCGGGATCCAGTTTGGAGGCTTTTTTGGCGGTGGATTTCTTGCCGTCGATAAGGAAGAGCGACTTGCTGTCTTCAAAATCCGGAAGGCTGTGGCGGCCGTTGCCGAACATGGCGGTGTGGTCGCCGTCCTCATCCACCTCAATACGGATGTGGGAGCTATGGTCCCCGCCGTGCGGCGCAATCTCGATGATCCTGTCCTCGTCATCGTCCGACATGCGGATCCTGTGGACGCGTACATCCACATCCTCATCCGCATCGTGGTCCTCGTCGTGGATGATCTCGATGATCTCGTCAACGTCGTCGTCGTCGCTTCGGTGTATAAAGACATTCGGCGTGTGGAGGTCGTGCTTCGTGAAGGAAAAACTGCCAAAGGAAAGACTATTGCTGGTATCGTCAAAACGGATGACCAGCGGTTTGATCGGCCCGTCCGCGCCGGTGGAGTAGGAGCCGCTGAAGGTTTTTCCCTCGCTGTTCTTCCCGTTCATCTGGACGGAGATGTCGATGATCTCCCGGTCGTCGTTCCGCACGGTGGTATACGAGAAATCAATTCCGTCGGCGGCCAGTTTCTCCTTCATTTTGACCAGCTCTTCATCCGTGGTATTCCGGTCGATCCTGAGTTCGATGGATTTGTCGGCTTCGGGGGTTAGGGTAGCTTCGGGGAGTGAGCCGGCCTCCGGGTAATCGGAGGGCCCGTCCAACGGCACGTACTCCGTCCGGGTGTTAAAGGCCATCAGGAAGGCCGCCAGTAACGGCAGTACGAGCAATGGTTTCAGCCGGTGTACGGCTTTGGATGGATCTTGGTGCAACATGACGATTCGTTTTTTGATTAATGAATGATAGAAGGCGTTGACCAGGCCGGGAGCTACCGGGTTCCCCGATACTTTCAGCATGGTGTATTGATAGTCCCGCAGGCTGGGCACGTGTTGTACGGTTTGGGCATCGGCCAGGTATTCCAGGTTTTGCTCCATGCATTTGCGGTAGATGCCGCAGAGCGGATTGATCCACAGCAGGGCGCCGGTAAGGCGTCCCAGCAGGATGTCCAGCGAATGGAGCTGGCTGCAATGTGCGCGTTCGTGTTCCAGGATAAGCGCCAGTTCCGCAGGCCCATGCTGGTCAGGATGGTAAAAGATGTGGCGGAAAAAGGAAAACGGGCTGCTGGCGCGGCGGGTGGCCACATAGGTAAACCCCTCACTTCTGGAGGTCGTTCCCGTGCCCGCCAGGCGGCGGATCTGCCACAGGTCCCACAGCAGGCGCAGCAGGAACAGGCACACGCCGATGGCGTAGATCCAAAGCAGCGGGGTTGTCCAGTCCGGACCAGATGCACTTATATCGGTGGTAGTGCTCCCGGCTGTGGATGCCGTTTCCAGGGGAATTGCAGTACTGTAATCCGGCAGGCTCGCCGGGATACGCCGTGTGATCCTTACCAGAGGCAAAATCAGGGCGGCTACGGGGCCTGCCAGCAGGAACCAGCGGTTGAGACCAAAATAGGTATCCCGCTTCAGGAATAACTGGTAGGCCGCCAGGAAGAGTCCCAGTACGGCAGACGCTTTCAGCAAATATATAAAGAGGGCTTCCATCAGCGTTTTTTCCGTTCGATCAGTTCGATGATCTCGCGCAGCTCCTCCGCCGAGATCTTGTCTTCCCGTGCAAAGGCGGAGACCAGGTTCTTATAGCTGTTGTCAAAGTAGTCCGCTACGGATTCGCCGATGAATTTGCGGCGGTATTGTTCGCGGCTCACCAGGGGATAGTAGCGATGGGTATTCCCGAAGGCTTCATGGGCCACATAGCCTTTTTCCTCCAGGTTCCGCACCATCGTGGAGAGCGTATTGTAATGCGGTTTTTTGGATCCGGGGAAGGCCTTGAGCAGGTCCTTCACGAAGGCTTTTTCCTGTTTCCAAAGCAGCTTCATCACCTCTTCTTCCCGGTTGGTCAGTTTTTCCATGTAGTGCGTTTGAAACAAACATACACTAATTTTATAGTTGCATAACTAAAAAAATAGTTAAAAAACGAAATTTGTCGTAAGACCTGGGTCAGTGACGAGCTTGGGAAGGAGTACTATCTTTACCCAAAACCTTAACTATGCTCAATGCCCTTTTCGTCCTGCTCGGGCTCTGCCTGCTGATCTTCGGCGGCAACTATTTGCTGAAAGGGGCGGTATCGCTTTCCATGCGCCTGAACATCCCCAAGATCGTGATCGGGATGACGGTGGTCTCCTTTGCCACTTCGGCCCCGGAACTCATCGTCAGCGCCAATGCTGCCCTGGCCGGGTATCCGAACCTGGCGCTGAGCAACGTGATCGGCTCCAATGTGGCCAACCTGGGCCTTGTTTTGGGCGTTACCATCCTGATCGGTCATGTGGACGTACGCAGGAGCTTTTATTTTACGGACTGGCCCATGATGATGCTGGCCTCCGTACTGTTTTATGCCTTCCTGGCATGGGATCAGGTGCTGAGCCCAACCGAAGGCGGGATCATGCTGGCAGCGCTCTTTCTGTTCCTGGTGTATCTGCTCCGGTTCCAGAAGCCTGCCGTGGTGGAGGAGCCGGCCGGAATGATGTCGGCCAAACCGCTGTATCTGACACTACTTTTCCTGGGACTCGGCGGGGCGGCGCTTTGGGCCGGGTCCGAATTGCTGGTCTCGGGCGCCATCGGCCTGGCGCAGGTCTTTGGTGTAAGCGACCGGGTGATCGGGATTACGGTTGTCTCGGTGGGCACCAGCATCCCGGAACTGGCAGCTTCGGTCATCGCCATGATCCGCAAGGAAAAAGCTATCTCGGTGGGGAACCTGATCGGGTCGAACATCTTTAACCTGTTGGCCGTGCTGGGGATCACCGCCCTGATCACGCCCATTCATACATCTGATACCCGGCTGCTGGGCTCTGACATGTACTGGATGCTGGGCATTTCTTTCCTGATCCTGCCGCTGGTCTTTTTTCCGAAAGGCCTACGCCTGGGCTGGCGGGACGGCCTGGTATTGCTTGCGGCTTACGGCGCTTTCCTGTTCTTTACCCTGGAATAAAAAAACCCCGGCACGGGCCGGGGTTCATAGCACTTAAACAAGTGCAGCTGCAGATTAAATCTTTACGCCTTCCACGGTCTTGATGATCCGCGCGGCGATCTTGTAGGGATCCCCGTTTGAAGCCGGGCGACGGTCTTCCAACCAGCCCTTCCAGCCTTTCTCCACGGTCATGATCGGGATACGGATGGAGGCGCCGCGGTCGGATACGCCGTAGCTGAAGTCATTGATGGATGCTGTTTCGTGCAATCCGGTCAGACGCTGGTCGTTATAAGCACCGTAAACGGCGATGTGTTCTTTGGTCACCGGACGGAAGGCCTCGCATACTTTCTCGTAGATCTCCTTGGATCCCGCGGTACGCAGGAGCGTATTGGAGAAGTTGGCGTGCATACCGCTACCGTTCCAGTCTCCCTTGATTGGTTTCGGGTGGTATTCGATGTACCAGCCGTAATCTTCTGTCAGGCGGTCCAGCAGATAGCGGGCAACCCAGATCTGGTCCCCGGCGTTCTTGGCGCCTTTTGCAAAGATTTGGAATTCCCACTGGCCGCAGGCTACTTCCTGGTTGATCCCTTCGAAGTTCAGGCCAGCCTCCAGGCAGTAGTCCGCATGGCGCTCTACCAGTTCCCGTCCGTGGGTGTTCTTACCGCCGACGGAGCAGTAATACAGGCCTTGGGGTCCGGGGTAACCTCCGGGAGGAAAGCCCAGGGGCAGGTCGGTATGGGTATCCATGATAAAGTATTCCTGCTCGAAACCGAACCAGAAATCGTCGTCCACGTCGGATGCGATGGTGGCGCGGGAGTTGGTCTCATGAGGGGTGCCGTCCGGGTTCAGTACCTCGGTCATCACCAGATATCCGTCCTTGCGGCCCGGATCCGGATAGATGGCAACCGGTTTCAGCAGGCAGTCGGACGAGCCGCCCTCGGCTTGCTGGGTTGAACTTCCGTCGAAGGCCCAAACCGGGCAATCTTCCAGTTTTCCGCTAAAATCAGATTCAATCTTGGTCTTGCTTCTGAGGTTGGCGGTGGGGGTGTATCCGTCGAGCCAGATATACTCTAATTTTGCTTTACTCATGATTCCAAATAGTTTATTGTTGATACATTTGATGACCGTCAAAAATAGAATTTTTCACCAACCATCCGCAACTCGATAGGGGGGAAATATTAAAAAAAGGAACATATTTACGAACACCCCCAATTTTACAGGGGGATATTGAAAAAAAACTAAATATTAAAGTTAATTATACGAAAAGCGTAATTTTATCCCCCGCGATTTCAAACCGTAATTCCATGAATACCTTCCATGCTGCCGGCCCGGGTACGAATCCTCAGACAAGTTCCCCTTCCGGCGATGCGCTCGTGCGCCGCTCCGAACTTTTTGCCAGACACGTTTTCAATGAGGAGCGCATGCTCCAGTACCTCACGCGCGATGCCTATCAGAGCGTTAAGGGCGCCATCTCTTCCGGTTCCAAGATCGACCGGAAAATAGCCGACCAGGTGGCCGAGGCAATGAAGGCATGGGCCCTTTCCATGGGAGCTACCCACTATACCCACTGGTTCCAGCCGCTTACCGGGGCAACGGCAGAGAAGCACGACGCCTTCTTTGACCTGCTGCCGGACGGCCGGGCCATCGAAAAATTCGGCGGCGGGCAATTGGTCCAGCAGGAACCCGACGCCTCCAGCTTTCCCAGCGGAGGCATCCGCAATACCTTCGAGGCCCGGGGCTACACGGCCTGGGATCCCACCTCTCCGGCGTTCCTGTATGGGAATACCCTGTGCATCCCCACCATCTTCGTCTCCTATACCGGAGAAGCGCTGGATAACAAAGCACCCTTATTACGGGCCCTGCATGCCGTGGACGAGGCGGCCACCGCGGTCGCCCGGTATTTTGACAAGAATGTCTCCAAGGTGAACGCCACCCTGGGATGGGAACAGGAATATTTCCTGGTGGACAAGGCACTTGCGGCCAGCCGTCCGGACCTGATGCTTACCGGCCGGACCCTGGTGGGTAATGCGGCCCCCAAGGGGCAGCAACTGGACGACCACTATTTCGGGGTCATCCCGGCCCGCGCCTTCCGGTTTATGCGCGACCTGGAAGCCGAATGCCTGTTGCTGGGCATTCCCGTAAAGACCCGGCACAACGAGGTGGCGCCCAACC
>JBNKHB010000192.1:0-5234 GCA_050290125.1 Robiginitalea sp. | reverse complement strand
TAAGGAGGCGCTGGTATTTGCGTTATTGGGGGCATTGCGGCTGGAAGGCTCGGTAAACGTCCTGGCATCCGTTACCGGAGCCTCGCGTGATTCCTGCAGTGGGATAGTGATCGAACCGCTTTAGGGCCGGATCCGAACCTTTGGAACTTTTTTAACCTTATAAAGGTATGTTCCCGTGCTTCCGCCTGGGCTGTGTCACCTCCTTGTGTTCCAGGGAAGCGAAGCCCCGGATCAATTTCCTGCGCGTCTCGCGGGGTTCGATTACCTCATCGATAAAGCCGCGACGGGCCGCGCGGTATGGATTGGCGAACTTAGCCGCGTATTCCCCTTCTCGCTCCGCCAGCTTGGCGGCAGGGTCTTCGGCCTCCGCAATTTCCTTCCTGAAAATAATTTCGCTGGCTCCCTTCGCACCCATAACGGCTATTTCCGCCCCGGGCCAGGCAAAGTTCAGGTCCGCTCCGATATGCTTGGAGTTCATCACGTCATAAGCCCCGCCATAGGCCTTGCGGGTAATCAAGGTGATCCGCGGCACCGTAGCCTCGCTCAGCGCATAAAGGAGTTTGGCCCCGTGGACAATGATGCCATTCCACTCCTGGTCCGTTCCCGGAAGGAATCCGGGCACATCCACCAGCACCAGCAGCGGGATGTTGAAACTGTCGCAGAAGCGCGTAAACCGCGCAGCCTTCCGGGAGCTGTCGCTGTCCAGCACCCCTGCCAACGAGAGGGGTTGATTTGCGATGATGCCGATGGAGCGACCCGCCAGACGCGCAAATCCCGTAATGATGTTTTCCGCGTAATCGGCATGGATCTCAAAAAAGGATTCCCGGTCGATAATGCCCTGGATCACTACCTTCATGTCGTAAGGCTGGTTGGCATTCTCAGGCACGATCCCATATAACTCGTCCCTGTATTCCTCTCCCGTTTCGTAGGGGATCCGGGGCGTTTTTTCACGGTTATTCTGCGGCAGATACGACAGGAGCTTGCGCAAATCCAACAGGCAGGCCGCGTCGTTGGGGGCCGTGCGATGCGCCACGCCGGACTTGGCCGCATGGGTCTCTGCCCCTCCCAATTCTTCTGAGCTTACGGTCTCATTGGTAACGGTCTTGACCACATTGGGCCCGGTAACGAACATATAACTGGTATGTTCCACCATGAGGATAAAGTCGGTCATGGCCGGGGAATAGACCGCCCCACCGGCACAGGGCCCCATGATGGCGGATAATTGGGGCACCACCCCGGAAGCCTGTACGTTGCGATAGAAGATATCCGCATAGCCGCCCAGCGAGCGTACCCCCTCCTGGATCCGGGCTCCCCCGGAGTCGTTGAGCCCAATGACCGGGGCCCCTACCTTAACGGCCAGGTCCATCAGTTTGCAGATCTTTTCGGCATGGGTTTCGGACAGGGAACCTCCGAAAACGGTAAAATCCTGGGCATAGACATAGACCAGCCGGCCGTCGATGGTCCCGTAGCCGGTCACCACGCCATCGCCGTAAAATTGTTGGTGCTCCATCCCAAAGTCCGTAGTGCGGTGCGTCACCAAAATGCCGAGCTCCTCAAAGGTTTCAGGGTCCAGCAGATAGCGCACCCGTTCCCGGGCCGTCAGCTTTTTCTGGGCGTGTTGTTTGGCAATCCGCTTTTCTCCGCCGCCCAGCCGTGCTTCGGCCAGTCGCTTTCGCAGTTCTTCGGTCTTCTTATCCATATGGCTTCTCCTATGCCTTGATTTTTCGGATTTCCCTCAGGTATTCGCGCAGGGCGATCTGCGCGGCCACCGCTGCTTCCTTTTCCCGCTCCGCCTTAATTTGTTCCGGCCGGTAGTGATCCCGGACAAAATGCGTGCTGAAGTCACCGCTGACAAAAGCAGGATGCCGGCAAACATAATCCCCAAAGGAAAGCGTCGTCTCAACGCCCTCCACCCGATAGGCGGCAATGGCGTCCCGCATACGGCGGATAGCGGCATCCCGGTTTTCACCGTAGGTAATCAATTTGGACAACATGGGGTCGTAATAAATCGGGACCTCCATCCCTTCCTCAAAGCCGTTGTCCACGCGAATACCCTTTCCCTCGGGTAACTCATAGCGCTCCAATTTCCCTACGCTGGGCAAAAAATCGTTCAGCGGATCCTCCGCATACACCCGCAGCTCCAGGGCGTGGCCCCTTATCCGCAAATCCTCTTGCCGGACTTCCAACTCCTCCCCCCTGGCTATTCGTATCTGCAACTCTACCAGATCCAGTCCGGTAATGAGTTCGGTAACGGGATGCTCCACCTGCAGCCGGGTGTTCATCTCCAGGAAATAGAAATTATGGTCGGCATCCAACAGGAATTCCACGGTACCCGCTCCCACATAGGAACAGGCGCGGGCCACATCCACGGCTGCGCGGCCCATGCGGTCCCGCAATTCGGGACTCAGGACCGATGAAGGCGCCTCTTCCACCACCTTCTGGTGACGCCGCTGGATGCTGCACTCCCGCTCAAAGAGGTGTATGATATTCCCGTGGGTGTCGGCCATCACCTGAATTTCGATGTGCCTGGGAGCGCTTACATATTTTTCAATGAACACGGAACCGTCGCCAAAGGCCGACCTGGCCTCGCTCATGGCCCGCTCGATCTGGGCCGGCAGGTCCGCAGCCCGCTCCACTACGCGCATGCCTTTCCCGCCCCCGCCGGCAGCCGCCTTGATCAGCACCGGGTAACCTATTTCTTTGGCGATCGCACCGGCTTCATCCGCGTCGCTGACCGGCTGGTCCGTGCCCGGGACCATGGGGATGTCGTAGGATTTGACCGCGTCCTTGGCTGCGAGCTTATCGCCCATGATCCTGATCGCTTCGGGTCCCGGCCCGATAAAGATCAGCCCCGCATCGGCAACCTGCCTCGCAAAAGCGGCGTTCTCGCTTAGGAAACCGTAGCCGGGATGGATGGCATCCGCGCCGGTTTCCAGGGCTGCCGATACCACATGATCCCCCCTCAGATAAGATTTGGCCGAGGCCGCTTCGCCGATGCAGACCGCCTGGTCCGCATACCGCACATGGGGGGCGCCTCTGTCCGCCTCGGAATACACGGCTACCGTTTCAATGCCCATTTCCCGCGCGGTCCGCATAACCCGAATGGCAATTTCTCCGCGGTTGGCTATCAGAATCTTCTTCATGGCGCAGGATTATTCGAATTCGATCAGCAGGTTCTTCTTGTCTACCGCATCCCCCGGTGCAACGGCTATCCGGGCAACGACGCCCTCCCCCGGGCTGAGTATGGCGTTCTCCATCTTCATGGCCTCCAGGATCAGAAGCGTGTCCCCTTCCGCCACCTTGTCACCTTCACTAATGTTTATACTGAGGATCAGTCCGGGCATCGGAGCCTCCACACGCGAAACCGATCGGGTAGCCTGCAATTTAAACCCGAGATCGGTCACGAGGCAGTCCAGGTCGTCTGCAAGGCTCACTTCATAGCTTCGGTTATTGACGGCAATGCGATAGGTCTTCCCCAGGGCATCGCGATGGATTACTTCTATATGGTATGGCATTCGATCCTGGAGGAGGTGGTAGGTGTCCGGCCCCTGGGACAGCAGGTCCATGGAGTTGATGTCTCCCGGGTCCAGTTCATAGATTAGGTCACCATTTACAGTGGCCTGGTAGCGTGACGGCATGGTTGATGTCGATTTTAAGTAGCTTTAAAAATAGAGCTTCCCAAAGAAAATGGGCTTGATTATTGTCATTTTCTTTCTCGCGGACGGGGACGATCTTTGACCGGCAACAGGATCGGACCGCACCTTTCAAGCGGTGAGGGAAGCTTCGGCTCCAAAGCCCTAAATTCATACTTTTGTCCAAAACGCGCACGAATGCTGACCATCGGAATTGCAGGAGGAACAGGTTGCGGCAAGACCACCGTGGTTAACCAGATCACGGGGCAACTGCCTGCTTCCGAGGTAGGTGTCATTTCGCAGGACGCCTATTACAAGGACCTGTCCCATCTGAGTTACGAGGAGCGCTGCGACATCAACTTTGATCATCCCCGCGCCATCGATTTTGACCTGCTGAAAGAGCATTTGCTGGAACTGAAGGCCGGCAATCCGGTGGAGCAGCCGGTATACTCGTTCGTGGAACACAACCGGACCGGGAAGACCGTGCGCACCTTCCCGCGAAAGGTAATGATCGTGGAAGGGATCCTGATCATGACGCATCCGGAGATCCGGGAGTTGTTCGATATCAAGATCTATGTACATGCGGACTCAGACGAACGCCTGATCCGAAGGCTTAAGCGCGACATTATGGAGCGCGGCCGGGACCTGGAAGAGGTCCTGGACCGGTATCAGCACACCCTCAAGCCCATGCACACCCAGTTTATCGAACCTACCAAGGAATATGCGGACATCATCATTCCGAACAACAAGTACAATACGGTGGCCATAGACATTGTCCGTACCATCATCTCAGAAAAACTCGCCACGCCATGAAATTCAAAAACCTGAGGGAAAAAAAATGGTTCCGGTTGGCCAGTAACGTCTATGTGCTGGTACTGACCCTTTTTTTGGTGTGGATGCTCTTTTTTGACCAGAATTCCTTGCTGATCCACCTGGAACTTCGGCGCGAGGTGGACAAACTCGAAAAGCAACAGGAATTCCTGAGGGAACAGATCGCCAAAGACAAGGAGGTGATCGACCGCCTGTCCGATCCCAAGGAACTTGAAAAATTCGCCCGGGAACGCTACTACCTGAAAAAGGAAGGCGAGGAAATTTTCCTGATCGAATACGAGGACAGCCTTAAGCACAAAGCATCCGATGAAGACCAATGAGCTCATGCAGCCCTTTGGGCCCGTATCTGCCAGGCAATGGAAGCAACAGATCCAGGCGGACCTCAAAGGAGGCGACTACAATGAATTGCTCACCTGGACCTCCCCGGAAGGGATCCATGTAAAGCCCATCTACACCGAAGAAGACCGGCCAGGGTCCGGAGGCGGCTCCGGATTGGCCCCGGACCAGTGGGAAATCGGTCAGCTCGTAAATGCCGCTGAAGATGAAGACCCGGCTTCCACGGTTCGTACCGCCCTGGAAGGCGGGGTGGATCGATTGCTTATCGAATTGCCCACCGACGGGAGTGCTGCATGGCTGGCACAAGCGTCCCCGGAGGGCGGGCATATCTTTGAATCGGACGCGCCCTTCCCGGATCTGCCTAACCTGGTCGCCGATGGTGAACAAAAGGGTAACGAATGGCGGCTGGACCCGATCGGAAACCTGGTGCAAAGC
>JBNKHB010000191.1:0-5282 GCA_050290125.1 Robiginitalea sp. | reverse complement strand
GTTGAACAACATCAACGCTTCCGCAGCCGAAATCGCCACGGCAAACCAACCTGACCTTCGGCTCTTTACAGTCAAGCGCACTATCGCCTTCGATCCGCGACAGGATGCGGCGTCCGACGGCTGGAAAGTCTGCAGCCCGGAAACCGCCGAATCCTTTTCGGCGGTCGCCTACCTTTTTGGGCGGGAACTGCACGCACGTTACAATGTCCCAATTGGCCTGATCCACTCCTCATGGGGTGGCACTACCGCGCAGGCCTGGACCAGTCCCGAGGGCCTCAAACCCATCCCGGGCCTCGATACGGAAGCCGCTGCCACGGCCGCCCTCGCAGACCCGGAATTCGATGCGTATCAGGCCGCCAAAACGGCCTGGTGGGATTCGCTGGGCAATGTGGACCGGGGCCGGCCCGCTTCGGGGATTTCCTGGGATGACCCGTCTTTAGACCACAGCAATTGGGCCTTGATGCGGATGCCGGGGAATTGGTACGACGTTAAGGGGCTCAAGAGGTTCGGCGGGGTCATCTGGCTGCGGAAGACCGTGCAGCTCGGCGCCGCGCAAGCCGGGATGAGCGCACTCCTGGGCCTGGGCAACATCATTGAACAGGATTCGGTTTTCATCAATGGCTCCTACGTGGGATCCGGCAAAGGGTACGAACCAAAGCGCATTTATAAGATACCGGATGGGATCCTGCAGGAGGGCCAAAACGTCATCGCTGTACGGCAGCAAGGCCGCTCGGAGTTCGGCGGCATGTTCGGGGCTCCTACGGACTTGTACCTGCTTACGGGGACCGAACGTCATGAACTGGCCGGCGACTGGCATTACCGGCCCGGCCCGGACCTGAGCGGCTTGCCGGAGCTGCCCGGAATCCCGGACTTTTCAATGACCATGCCGCAGTCGTCCTCCATCCTTTCCTTTGGGATGCTGGAACCGCTGATCCCCTATGCGCTAAAAGGGGCTATCTGGTATCAGGGGGAAAGCAACGCCAGCAACATGGAAGAAGCCGTCCAGTATGCCGAACTTTTCCCGGCCATGATCCGGGACTGGAGGCGCCGGTGGGGCTATGATTTCCCTTTCCTCTTCGTACAACTCGCCAATTTTATGAGCGATCGGCAGGAACCTGCCGATTACCCCTGGGCGCGACTGCGCGAATCCCAGGCAGCCGCCCTTGAATTGCCTGGGACCGGCATGGCGGTAACCATCGATATCGGGAATGAGACTGACATCCACCCCAGGAATAAGCAGGACGTGGCAAAAAGGCTGGCGCTGGCGGCACGCCATATCGCATACGGGGAAGACCTGGTATTTTCCGGACCCAGGTTCCGGGCAATGGAGGTCAGCGGCAGTACCGTCCGCCTGGATTTCGATCATACAGGCTCCGGCCTGGAGGTGAAAGACAAATACGGCTATTTGCAGGGTTTTGCAGTAGCCGGGACGGACCGTACCTTTCACTGGGCAAAGGCCCGGGTGGAAGGCAGCCGGGTGGTGGTGGAATCCGACGCGGTCGCACAGCCCATAGCGGTCCGCTACAATTGGGGGAATTCGCCGGACGGCAACCTGTACAATGCGGAAGGCCTTCCTGCGGTACCCTTTCGCACGGATACCTGGGAACCTTCAAACAACTAATTTGATCAATAACTAAAGCAACCACTAATGAAATTGATACGATTCGGAGAATCGGGCGCCGAAAAACCCGGCGTTCTCCAAGAAGGCAAACGCCTGGACCTTTCGGGCTATTTTACGGACTGGGACCGGAAGTTCTTTAACACCGGCGGTATGGACCGCCTGAAGGAGCTGCTGGAAGGAGGTACCGAACTACCTGAGGCTCCGGAAGATTCCCGCTGGGGCTCCTGCGTAGCGCGGCCGGGGAAAGTAATCTGCATCGGCCTGAATTATTCGGACCACGCCGCTGAAAGCGGTATGGCCATCCCGGAAGAGCCTATTATTTTCCAGAAGGGCGCCAATACAGTGGTCGGCCCATACGACGATATCCTGATCCCAAGGGGCAGCGAAAAAACAGACTGGGAAGTGGAGCTTGGCATTGTCATTGGCAGGGATGCCCGCTACCTCGCCTCCGCCGAAGAAGCCCGTAAGTATATTGCCGGCTATTGCATTTCCCATGATGTCTCGGAACGCGCCTACCAGCTGGAACGCGGCGGGCAGTGGACCAAGGGAAAGTCCTGCGATACCTTCAACCCGTTGGGCCCCTGGATGGCCACGCCGGACGAGATCAGCGACGTCCATAACCTGAACATGACCCTCTCCGTGAACGGCGAAGCCAAACAGAACGGGAATACTTCCACGATGGTCTTCGATTGCTACACGGTAGTCCATTACCTGTCGCAATTCATGACCCTGGAGGCCGGCGACCTGATCTCCACCGGGACACCTCCCGGGGTTGGCCTGGGAATGAAGCCGCCGCAATATCTGCGCGCCGGCGATATCGTAGAGCTGAGTATCGAAGGCCTGGGGAGCCAGAAACAAAGCTGTGAAAATGCCTGAGAAGCATTAGTCGGAAGCCAATGGAACGATTTGAGAATCGAACCGCAGTGATCACCGGAGGGGCGGAAGGCCTTGGCAAAGCCATTGCAGCACGCATTGCCTCCGAAGGCGGGACCGTGGTCCTATTTGACCGGAATCCCGAACTGCTGGAGCGGACTGTTTCGGGATTCCGCAAAGCGGGATATGCCGCCGAGGGGCATCCGGTAGATATATCTGACGAGGAAGCCGTGCGGCTTGGATTTGAAGCAGTCGAGAAGAAATTCAACAGGCTGGACATCATGGTGAATTCCGCCGGTATCGTCGGACCGACCAGTACCAGGATCACTCAATATCCCACCGAGGCCTTTGACAACATTTTCGGCGTAAATCTGCGGGGCAGTTTTCTGACGGCCAAGTATGCCCTGAAGATCATGGAAAAGGCCGGCTATGGGCGCGTGCTGTTGATCGCATCCATCGCCGGGAAGGAAGGGAATCCGGGCATGGTGGGCTATTCCGCTACCAAGAGCGGGGTAATAGGCCTGGTCAAGGGCATCGGAAAGGAATACGCAGACACGAACATCACCGTAAACGGCCTGGCCCCGGCAGTGATCAAAACCGCTATGAACGAGGCTACCGACCCGGCCCAACTCGATTATATGAAGTCCAAAATTCCCATGGGCCGTCTGGGTACCGTAGAGGAGGTGGCGGCCATGAGCGCCTGGATCGTCTCGGAAGAATGCAGTTTTTCCACCGGCTTTGTATTTGATCTGTCCGGCGGCCGGGCCACTTATTGATAATCGCAAACAGTAGTATCCGTGATCCTCGACACACATGTCCACTTCTGGGAATTCGATCCGGTACGGGATGCCTGGATCGATGATACCATGCGCAGCCTGCAGCGGGATTTCTCCCCGGAAGACTGGCTACAGGCAACCCGGGGATTGGACGTGACGGGCTGTATCGCGGTACAGGCCGATCCAAGCGAGACCGAAACCGGGTACCTGCTCGGGCTGGCCGAATCGCATCCGCAGATCAAAGGCGTGATCGGCTGGCTGGACCTTTGCAGCGAAGACCTGCCCCAAAGGCTTGAGTACTATTCGCAGCAGACCAGACTGAAAGGGTTGCGCCATATCGTGCAGGCAGAAGCTCCCGGCTTTATGTCACAGCAAGCCTTTAGGGCGGGTATTTCGCTATTGGGGGACTACAATCTGGTGTATGAGATCCTGATCTATGCCCCCCAACTCGGCGAGGCCATGGAACTGGTGCGGGCCTTCCCGAAACAGCGCTTTATCCTGGACCACCTGGGGAAACCGGATATCAAAAATGACGGCTTTGATGCCTGGAGCGGGTCTTTTGCCGCCCTGGCCAAGCAGGAGAACTGTTGGTGTAAACTCTCCGGGATGGTAACCGAGGCGGACTGGCACACCGTCACCACCGCCGATCTGGAACCCTATGCGGAACACGCCCTGGAATGCTTCGGGCCCGGGCGCTTGCTCTACGGCTCCGATTGGCCCGTGTGCAGGCTGGCGGCCCCCTATCCCGAAGTCTTTTCAATGGCCCGGGAACTGACGGCCGGGCTGTCGGCAACAGAGCGGCAACGCGTTTTTTACGACAATGCGGTTTCTTTTTATAATTTAAGCTGATGGGGGTTGCCACGCATCTTAAAACCGGCCTGATCCGGTTCATGCTCAGCGCTAGTTGCATCGCTCCGGCCTGTGCACAGCAGGCCGACCAGATCTGGTACGAGGAACCCGCCACGGATTGGGACCACGCCCTGCCGGTTGGCAACGGGCGCCTGGGTGCGATGGTCTTTGGCCAGCCGATCAGCGAACGGATCCAGTTGAACGAAGACTCCATGTGGCCGGGTGGGCCGCAGTGGGGCGACTCCAAAGGAACGCCGGAGGATTTGCATGAGATACGTAAGCTCATACTTGCCGGGAAAGTCCACCTCGCCGATAGCCTGATCGTGGAGCGCTTCTCCAATAAAGCGGTCACCCGTTCACACCAAACCCTGGGAGATCTTTATATCGATCTGGACAGCGCGCAGGTGTCGGATTACTACCGCAGCCTGAACCTGGACAGCGCCTATGTCCGGAGCAGCTACCTGCTGAACGGCCACCGGGTGCAGCAAACCGTTTTTGTTTCGCACCCGGATCAGGTGCTGGTGGTACATTACAAAACGGAAGACCCCGAAGGGCTAAACCTTCGTCTCCGGATCAACCGGCCGGAGGACCGCGGCCACCCCACCGCCCGGACGGAGGTCTGGGAAGACCGCCTGGTCATGAACGGGGAAGTTACCCAATACGGCGGGGCACGTTATTCCGAGCCGTTCCCCATCGACCATGGGGTGCGCTTCGAGGCCGTACTGCTGCCCCGTATCCGGGGCGGATCGATGGAGAAAGGGCCCGACGGGATCCGCCTCAAACAGGTACGGGAAGCAACTTTGTTGCTGGTCAGCGCTACCTCTTATTATCACGAGAATTACAAGAAGGCCAACTATGAGGTCCTCTCGGCCATCGGGGAATTGGACTATGAGCAGTTAATGGCGCGCCATGTAAAGGACTACCGCAGCCTGTACGACCGGGTTCGGCTGGACCTGGGGCCGGATGACACCCACAGCCTTTCCACCCAGGCGCGGCTCACGCGCGTGAAGGCGGGAAATCCGGATTTGGGCCTGCAGGAACAGCTCTTCCGTTTCGGTCGGTACCTACTGATCAGCAGTTCGCGGCCGGGGACCAACCCGGCAAATTTGCAGGGGATCTGGAACGAACATATCGAGGCGCCCTGGAATGCGGACTACCATTTG
>JBNKHB010000190.1:0-5309 GCA_050290125.1 Robiginitalea sp. | reverse complement strand
CCCTATCCCTGTTAGGGGCGCATTCGCGCGTATATTTCGAGTCCAAAGGGGTTTGCCTGATCCTGGCACCCTGGAATTATCCGCTGAACCTCACGCTGGGCCCCCTGGTCTCGGCCATCGCAGCGGGGAATTGCTGCATCCTGAAACCCTCCGAGATGACGCCCGCCACTTCCGAACTGATGGAACGGATCCTGTCCGGAATATTCGATCCGGAAGAGGTAACCGTCATCCAGGGCGGTGCCGACACCGCAACGGCCCTTTTGGAACTCCCCTTCCACCACATCTTTTTTACCGGCTCTCCGCGCGTTGGCAGGATCGTTATGGAGGCTGCCGCCAAAAACCTGAGTTCGGTGACCCTGGAGCTCGGGGGGAAATCGCCCGTATACATAGGGGCTTCTGCCAATTTGCGCACAGCGGCCCGTCGCATCCTATGGGGAAAGGGGTCCAACGCCGGGCAAATCTGCGTAAGTCCGGATTACGTGCTGGTGGATCGCAGCGTCAAAGAGCGGTTTGTAGCCGAGTTCCGTGCGGCCATTGAAGCCTTCTATCCGCAAGGAGCACTCCAAAGCCCGGACTATACCGGCATCATTAACGAGCGGCATTTCCGCCGCCTGAAGCGGGCGCTGGAGGAGGCCGTTGCTTCCGGGGCGGGGGTACTGTGCGGTGGAAACGCACTGGAAAAAGGTTTCCGGCTGGAACCCACCCTTGTTGAAAATGTTCCGGAGGATGCCGCGCTCCTGCAAGAGGAGATCTTTGGCCCGATCCTCCCGGTTGTAACCATAGACGGGGTGGATGAGGCCCTTGAACATATACAGCGGCACCACAGGCCGCTGGCGCTGTACATCTTCAGCAAGGACCGCCGCGAAATACGCCGGATCCGCCAGGCGACCAGAGCCGGTAGCGGTTGCATCAACCATACCCTGATCCATTACTCCAACCACAATTTACCATTTGGAGGGGTCAACAACAGCGGGATCGGTAAAGGCCATGGCAAAGCCGGTTTCCTGGCATTTTCCAATCAGCGCTCCGTGATCCACCAGGCGGGTTGGAGTATTACCGCCTGGATCCAGCCTCCCTACACCTCCTGGAAACGGCGATTGGCGGACCTGGTGCTGAAATGGTTCTGAGACACCGGGCGTTATTGACCACAGTTAGCGGCCTTTTGGCAACAAAATCAGATTTTACAGGCTAAACACCGGGATTATTTCGTTTTACGGGATAAACAAACCGAATGAAACGAATGATTTTCTGCCTGCTTACGCTCCTGGCCATAGGCGGCCTGCAAGCACAACAGGGTTTTAAATTAGGCGTCCACGGCTCTCTCCCGGTTACTTCTGATGCCAATGACGCTGTAAGCCTGGCCGTAGGCGTAGATACCGGCTACATGTTCGCACTGGGTGAAGTGGTGGATGTCGGCCCGATGGCCGGGTTTATCCACGGATTTCCGGAGAAGTTCGACAATAACAGCGTTGACCTGCCCAGCGTTCAATTCCTGCCGCTGGCGGCCGGCGTTCGTATCTGGCCCTCCAATTCCCTTTCATTCGGAGGGGAAGTGGGTTATGCCCTGGGCCTTAACGACGGCAATGAGGGTGGATTGTATTTCAAGCCCCTCTTAGGGATCATGATGGGCGCACAGACGGAAATCAACCTTTCTTATACCGGGATCGAAGGCGACGGCCCCAGCTGGGCCACGGTAAATTTCGGTATCCTGTATACCTTCCCGGAGGACCGGTTCCACTAAACCAGCCCCGTGATTAACAAAATTAAAACAGGCGCCCCGGAATCCGGGGCGCCTGTTTTTCATCCGGCTTCCTAAATCGGACGCAACCAAAGCAGCTGTTTCCACCTGGAATATTCGCGGAGCACCAGCAGGATGTTGACAAAAAGCATCCCAGCCGTTTTGGCCAGTTCCGCCATTTCCTCCGCTTCCAGGAACAGGTGAAATAAAAATATATGCAGGGTGACGGGCAGGGCAAAGACCGCTCCCACAAATCCGGTATACTGTACGACCAGCAGCAATCCGAACAGAAGCTCGCAAATACCGAGGACCTGCCAGAAATACCCGGTTTGTTTGGCGCCACTGATATACAGGATCTTCTGCAGGGTGGGCTCTTTTCCGGGATCGGTGAACCGGGCAGCCCGCTCCACCACCTCCACCGGTTCGGGGATGGGCCTTGCAAATTTCTGGATCCCCCCGTAGATCAGCAGTCCGCCCAGGAGGAGTCTTAGGACGATAAATAGAATGGCATTAGTTTTCATTCGGCCAGGGAGGTTTCCCCTTCGTTGGGATTGTAGACATATTTAAAGGTATACACCCTGGATTCGTCCATGAAGGCGTCCGGTTCCGCAGGCGCATCCCGGTAATAACTCAGGATCTCCACCTTGGCGTATTTCCCGTCGTGCGTGCGGAAAACCAGGATCCGGCCCGGGATGGGCGCAATGGTAAAGGTAGCCGGGTTATAGTTGTACCAGCCATTGTCGCTTCCGCCTGGAATGGCGTAGGCCCCGGTGGCATCCTGCGCAAAGGTTAGCCCGGTCGCATCGGTAATGTCCTCAAGGGTACCGGATTCTATAGCTGCACCGGCATTCCCATTGCGAGAGGGCTCGTCCGCAGACCCGGTAACAGTGCCGCCGTTCACCGCGATGGTCGTCCCGCGGAAGGCAATGTCCCAATCGGTTTCGCTATCGGTGACATCTCCGCTGGCAAAGCTGAATTTGGTGAACGGGCCGCCTTCGGGTTCCCCCTGCCCTCCCGTTTGGGGAGCTTCCAGGTTGGAATAGGTGGCCGATTCAAGCGCGGACAGAATGGTGAAGGAAGCGGTCACCGACCTGGTGCGTCCATTTACAGTAATGGATACCTCCCCGCTTTGTGCTCCGTCGGGTACCGTTGTCACGATCTGTGTGGTACTGGAGGAGGCAACGTTCGCTGCCACACCGCTGAAGCTTATTTGGACCGCTGCCGGATCGGTTGGGAAACCCGTCCCGGTAATGGTGATCTGTGTGCCTACCGTCCCTGCTTCGGCGCTTATACTTGTAATGGTAAAATCATCTTCGGAATCCGAATCGTTATTATTGCTGCACGACAGAGTTAAGGCGGTCAGGCCCATAAAAAGGAAAAATCGCATAAACGTCTTCATAGTTGCTGTAGTTAGAAATATTAGAATTGGATTGATAGTTTCGTAAAGAATTGGATGCCGGGATTGACTTGTACAGAAGAACCCGTCCCCGCCAGCGGATTACTGCCTCGGAAGTCGAGCAGGTTCAGCGCCCCAGCCTGCAATCTGTAATGCCTGAATAAAGTTTTGCCAAAGGCCAGGTTTACCAATGCGTATCCATCGACAAAGGCGTTGTCGTAGTTGTCTAGCAAGTCATTTCCGTTGCGATCCGTCAGGCCAAATTTGCTGCGATAGACCACCCGCAGGTTCGCGTCCGCCTCCCATTTGGGTATTTCATAGAACACTTTGGCGTTCAGGGTATGACGCGAGCGATTCTCCAGCCCGAAGTATTCAGAGCGTTCCAGCCGGATGGTCTCCTGGGTCTGCGGGTCGCGCGCAAAAACCATTCCCGCATCTATGGCGTCCTCCTTGTCCTTGTCATAGGCGAACAGGAGCTGGTACCCAGCCGAAAATCTTAAGTGTTTGATCGGCACGAGGCTCAGATCCACCTCCGCGCCCTGGGTATACACCCGCTCGCGGTTGATGTATCCGAAGACGTTCTGCCCGTTGGTCTTGGCCGCCAGCACCCTGGTATCGATCAGGTTCCTGAAATCATTCCGGAACAGGTTGATCCCTGCTTTAAGTATCCCCCGGCGATACTGCAGTCCCAGGTTGTACCCTACCGAACGTTCGGCCTCCAAGCGCTGACCGAGGTCCGTCTCGGGGACTGCCAGGCTGGCGATTTCATCGTTTTCCCGGAGGCGCCCAATGCCGGCGAGTTCCACCTCCTTGCCGAACACCGAGTATCCCCCGCCGGAAGCATTGGTAAAGTCCAGGTAGAGTTGCCGGAAGTCCGGGGCCTTAAAACCGCTACCCACCGAAGCCTTGACGGAGAAATATTCTGAGAGGTCGTATTTAACCGAGAGCTTCGGGCTCAGCTGGGAATCGTACACGCTGTGGTTGTCAAATCGGGCCCCGGCAATGATATTCAGGGCCTCGAGTGGCATAAAATCGTATTGCCCGTAGAGGTATTGAGAAGTAAAGCGAACCTGCTCCGAAAAGAGGGAGCGGTCCAGGGTCTCGTAGGCGGTGCCTGCGCCCAGGGTAAGGACATCCGTCTTCCGGAAGGCGTAGTGGGATCGGATCTCGGGACGCAACAGGCGCTGGTCAAAATCGTTTTCCAACAGGACTGTTTCGTCGATAGGGTCTACGGAGCGTTCGTCGGTACGGTAATTCGTATAATAGAATTCGTATTGCAGCTCCCATTCTTTTGCGGCGGTATGGTCGCCGCGCAACAACAGGTTCAGGTCGGATTCTTCGCTATTGCCAGGTGCCACCTCGAATTCCTGAGCAAAATACCGGGCGGATGCCAGCAATCCCAGCCTTTCCGAAGCTTCCAGGGAGAGCCGGGCACTCACCGTATAATTGTCATAAGGATTCACGGTCCGTCCCTCGGAATCCGGGGCCAGGTCGTAGCCATCCGTGCTCAGGCGGTCCGCAAACAGCGAATAGCCCAGTTTGCCCTTTTTCTGCATCAATGTCAGCAATGTGTTGTGGTTGTTGAAGGACGCCGCGCGATGGGCCACCTGCCCGCGAACCCTGGCATCCGAAGGTTCCTCCGTAATAATATTGATGACCCCTCCCAGGGCTTCGGAACCGAAGAGGCTCGATGAGGGGCCTTTGACGATCTCCACCTGGGCAATATTCCCGATAGCGAAGCGGCTCAGATCCAGGTTGCCGGAACTCCGTCCTACTACAGGCACCCCGTCGATGAGGACCATTACATAGTCCGAGGCGATCCCCTGGATCTGCACCCCCTCGGTACCGCCCACCGTGGCATCGGGCGTCATGATGATTCCGGTTTGCTCGTTCAGGACCTCACCCAGGCGGGTCAGGCCGGAGCGCCGGATCTGTTCTTTGGAAACCAGGGTTACCGGCAACGGCAGGGACGAAACTTGCCTCAGCGTTCGGGTGGCTGTAACAACCACCTCATCAAGGTCGGTGATCAGAATACTGTCGGATTCGGTCGGTTGTTGGCTGGTGGCTTGCTGCAAAACGAGCAGCAGGAGAAGCCCTACAGGAAGTCTAATATTATTTAGACTCATTCTTAATAATTTTGAGCAAATATATCAGTTATTTTTATTCAATCTAAAT
>JBNKHB010000189.1:0-5314 GCA_050290125.1 Robiginitalea sp. | reverse complement strand
GCATGGCCTCCGTGTGCGGGATGGACCAATGCTGGTAACCCGTATGAAGCGAGAAGATAAGGACGTGGCGTTCTTTGGCCGGGACTGCCCGGGGGGAGTTCGGCGATTGGTCGGCTATGGTGGCTATCCAGGCATCGTTGAGCTCGATGGGTTCCAGGTCTTGCCCGGATAACAGAACAGGTAATAAGAATCCGGCAAGAAATAAGGTTCGCAGATGCTGCATCGGGCAGGATTTTCGGATGAGATCCTAAATTACAGTTTCTTTTCCGATCTATGTTTTACCGGACGGCCGGGTGCCGGTGGGGTCACAGCAGGAAGGCCAGGATCATCCCCGCTATGATTACCGCCAGTTTCCTGAGGTTGACCGCATGCCCTTCCGAACTTTCAAACAAAATTACCGTGGCCACGTGAAGGACGATACCGATCACCAGGGCCATGAGATAGGGGTAGATTTGCTGTATTGCCGCAAGTCCGCCTGCAATAGCGCCCAGCGGCGTCATGGCCGCAAAGAGGATCATAAACAGCCATACGGATCTTCTGTTGAGTTGCGAAGCGAGCAGGAAACTCCCCAGAATGAGCGCAACCGGGGTTTTATGAACCACAACGCCCCACAGGAAATGCTGGTTGTGTTCCAGCGGGATTCCCTCCAGGAATGCGTGCAGGCACAGGCTCAGGAATAAAGGCCATGGAAAGACATGCTGCTTTGCGCTGCCGTGTACATGACCATGCTCGGCACCTTTGGAAAAGAACTCAAGGACGATCTGCAGCAGTATCCCTCCCGCAATGCAGATCCCGGCTATCCTTGGGTCCAGGTGGGCATAGGCCTCCGGCAGCAATTCAAAAAGCGTAAGCGAAAGCAGGAAAGCACCGCTGAATGCCAGCAGCATGGAATAGGAAGCTTTTCGTGCCCGCCCAAAAACGAGCAGCCCCAAAAAACTCAGTAGGACCACGGCGGCCGGTAAAATAAGTTGCAAGAAGTTCAAAGCGGTTTGGTTGGCTTTCGATACGGCCACAAAATTAATGTATTTTTGGGGGCTCAACCCCAAACCGCATGTCCCGGAACTACAAAATGCTGGCCAAAACGCTCTATGGACTGGAAGATGTCCTGGCCGCGGAAATCCGCAACCTCGGCGGCGGAAATATCCGGAAAGGGGTACGGGCCGTATTTTTTGAGGGGGACGACGGCTTTACGTACAAGGCGAACCTCTGCCTGAGGACGGCCCTGCGCGTGCTGAAACCTGTTGCTGAATTCAGGATCCGCAAACCTGAACAGCTGTATACCCGGATCAGGGAAACGGACTGGAGCCCCTATCTGGATCCCGGGATGACCTTTGCGGTGGATACGGTACTCAGGAGCGACCACTTTGCGCATTCGGTATTCGTATCCCAGCGCGCCAAGGACGCCATAGCCGATCAATTCCGCGAGCGTACGGGCCGGCGCCCGAGCGTATCGCTTTCGAATCCGGATGTGAGGCTGCACCTGCACCTGCAAGGCGACCAGGTACATCTTTCTCTGGATAGTTCCGGAAGCTCCCTTCATCTGCGCGGCTACCGAACGGCCACCAATATAGCTCCGATCAACGAAGTCCTGGCGGCCGGTATTTTATCGCTGAGCGGATGGGACGGCCGATCGGATTTCCTGGATCCGATGTGCGGTAGCGGTACCCTGCTTGTCGAAGCCGCTATGATGGCCTGCAATATTCCGGCCGGGATCAACCGGGACGGCTTTGGCTTTCAACGGTGGAAGGATTTTGACGAGGCGCTCTACAAGACCATTCATGCGGCCTCTTTAAAACGCGTTCGGGATTTCCCGTATGCCATCCGGGGGTATGACAAGGCCCCGTCTGCCATCCGGAAGGCCAAAGAGAATATCGACAATGCCAACCTCGCCGAATTTATCCAGGTGGAACAACAGGATTTCTTTAAGAGCAGCAAGTTCAACAAAGGGCCGCTGCACCTGGTATGCAACCCGCCTTACGGCGAACGCCTGACCATCGATCAGGAGAGTTTTTACGGACAATGGGGGGATACCCTAAAGCAGTCGTATCCCAATACCCGGGCCTGGGTGTTTATGGGGGATCCGGAACTGGTTAAAAAGGTTGGGTTAAGGAGCAGCCGGAAGATCAAACTTTACAACGGCTCCCTGGAATCCAGGCTGGCGTTGTTCGAAATCTACGAAGGCAGCAAAAAGGCCGGCAAACAGTAGCGCGCCACTGAGCGCTATTCCTCGGGAGGCCGGTTGCGCGCTTTCCGGTACAGCGGCAACAGGTAACTGAGGGAATAGTTGAATCCCACCCCAAAACTACTGGTATCGTTCACGCGGTTGAACCCGGGGATCCAGATATGCGGCATGAGTTCCGATTCCTTCCGGCTCAACAGCATCCCAATCCGCAAGCTTGCTCCGAGGTAGATATTGGCAAATAGCTCGGCCTTAATGCCGATCAGGGCCTCCAGCCATGAAGCGTTCAGACCGCTTAGCTCCCTGGGCAGGTCCGTGCCGGGTTGAAATCCGTCCGGGCTCCAGTATCGGTTGGAATCGAAATAGCGGAAACTGTTCAGGTCGGTGGTAAAGGTGCTGAATGCATAACGGGCTCCCACAACAATGCTGTTGTTCATCCCGTACCAGTTCTGGTAGGTGTTATAATCCGCGCCAACTTTAAGATAACTCCCCGCACTGGTAATCTCATAAATCGAGACCACGTTTACATCGTTCAGGTTGCCTAACTCCTCGGTAACGTCCCTGGACTCGTTTCCGAGTTCGGCGGCCAGGTACCAGTGGTGGGTAAGCCGATAGTCCCCCACCACCTCAAAGCCCTGATAAGCATCGTCCAGGAAGGTGATCAATGGCCTGCTCAGGTCCACCCCCAGGCGGATCCCGTATTCCTCGCTCCTCTGAAGGCTGTCTACGGGCGCATCAGCATTCTGCTGGGCACTCAGCCATACAGGGCACAGGGCTAACAGGGGAAAAATCCTAATGATAGATCGTAACATGTGCACTGTCTGATGAACGAACAAAAGGGTTGGCGATCACGACGCTGTCGATCCAATTGGAGGCATCGGCCTGAAGTTCCCAGCTGAGCCCTTCATAATTGGCCACAAAGCCACAGGCCCTGGATACAAAAGCCTCGGTTACCTGATAGTCCAGATACAGGGTATCGGGATTCCCCGTATCAACGCCGTCTTCATTGTCCTGGGAATTTTGGATCAGTATGAAGCCCGTCCGGCCGTTGTCCAGGCGAAGCGGCAGGCCCACGGAATCCCTGTTGGAACGGTCGTTGAAAGTTGTAATCGGATCCCCGTTACCTATTCCGATCACCCGGAGCCGGGTCACCGCTTTGGCGGTAGCCTCGGTGGCTCCGATATCGTTAAAGGTTATAACGAGCAGCGGGGTATCCCCATCTACGCAAATATCATCTTTCTCGCAAGCGGCTGCCAGAAGGGCCAGTAAAAGCAGCAATCCAAGCAGGCGAATGGTGAATCGGGAAAAAATCCGGGGCATAGGCAGGCTTCTTATCGTTCGGGCCGTCGTTGTAAAAGTACGATATTTTCTACGTGATGGGTTTGCGGGAACATATCCACGGGCTGCACCTTTTCAATGCGGTATAACCCGTCCATCAGGGCCAGGTCCCGGGCCTGCGTGGCGCTGTTGCAGCTCACGTAGACGATGCGCTCCGGCGCAATATTCAGGATTTGCCGTACTACGTCCCGGTGCATTCCGTCTCGCGGGGGATCGGTGATCAACACTTGAGGGCGTCCATGCATATCCAGGAATTCCTCATTGAACAATTCCTTCATATCCCCGGTAAAAAACTCGATATTTTCCAGTCCGTTCATTGCTGCATTTTCGCGGGCGGCCTCGATGGCCTCCGGCACGGCTTCGATCCCAACGACGCGCCCGGCCTGCCCTGCTACAAATTGTGCGATGGTACCTACGCCGGTATACAGGTCATAGACCAGTTCATTCCCCGAGAGGGCGGCAAATTCCCGGACTTTTTTGTAGAGCTCATAAGCCTGTTCGGAATTCGTCTGATAAAACGATTTCGGGGTTATGCGGAATTGCAGGCCTTCCATTTCTTCGGTAAGGTGCGGATCGCCGGCATAACAAACCGGCTCAAGGTCATATAGCGTATCGTTCCCCTTGGTGTTGATCACATAGTAAAGGGATGCAATCTCCGGGAAACGCTGTTGCAAATGGTCCAACAAGGCCTCGCGGGAATCAGCATCATCCTCAAAGAACTGGATCAGCACCATAAAGGCACCTTTGGCCGTATTGCGGATCATCAGGTTGCGCAACAGCCCCAGCTGCCTTCGCGGATCAAAAAACGACAGGCCGTTGAGGCTTGCGAATTCCCGGACAGCCAGCCGAATGGCGTCGGACGGGTGCGCCTGTAGATGGCATTCCTTCAGGTCCAGGATCTTGTCCCACATGCCCGGGATATGAAGCCCCAGTCCGTTGCGGTCCTCAACCGTGCCGCCCGCCTCGATCTCGCCTGCCTCCAGCCAGCGATTGCAGGAAAACGAGAATTCCATTTTGTTCCGATAATAATAGGGCCGGGGCGCAGCCAGGATAGGGGAGATTTCAGGGAGTTCCAGTTTGCCTATACGCCGGAGGTTTTCAACCACTTCCTGCTGCTTGAAACGGAGTTGCTCGCCGTACTCCATATGCTGCCACTTGCAACCCCCGCAAGTACCAAAATGCCTGCATTTGGGTTCGATCCGCGTTGGCGAGGGAGAAAGCACCTCCAGGGTCCTTGCCTCGTAATACCCCTTCCGTTTTTTAAATACCTGGGCGCTTACGGTGTCCCCGGGGACCGCGCCGGAAAGAAACACCACGCGTCCGTCGGGCGCCCTGGCAATGGATTTCCCGCGGGCCGCGGCCCCGGTAACCTCAAGAGAATCGAAAATCGGATGTGGCTTGCGTTTGGGCATGGCAGCAAAAATAAGGGCTTTTTCCGGGATTCCCCACCCTTATTCCGTACCGGCAGCCGCCTTGAATAGAGATTGGTGCGGCGCGTAAATATTCGTATTTTTAAGGCCGTTATCCGGATGATTTCTCTCCGCAAGAAGGAATGGTAAGGTTATAATTAAATCGAAAAGATCATGTCTGTTTTACAAAAACAAGGATCTGCCGAAGCCATCGCGTTGGAAGCCCGTTACGGAGCACAGAATTACCATCCCCTGCCCGTGGTGCTGAGCCGTGGCGAAGGCGTATTTGTATGGGATGTGGAAGGAGAGAAATATTACGATTTCCTCTCGGCCTATTCGGCTGTTAACCAGGGGCACTGCCACCCTAAAATCATCGGGGCACTCACCC
>JBNKHB010000188.1:0-5316 GCA_050290125.1 Robiginitalea sp. | reverse complement strand
GGCTTCCGCCTCGTCCTCCGCAGAGGATCCGGTATCCGCGGTATCTGCTTCCTCGGCCTCAGCCGATGCGAAGTCCGTGATGCCGTTGTCGCAGAGCAGGTTGTACCACTGGATCACCTTCCGGATATCTCCGGGATACACACGGTCTTCATCGTAGTTGGGAAGGACCTCAAAGAAATACTCCTCCAGCTCCAGCTTGTCGGCCTTGTGAGTGACCGGGGTCTTACCGCCGTCCTCCTTTTCGCGGATCTTTTCGAAAACTTTGGACAGGGGGAGCTCCTCCTCCAGGGTATAAATGGCGATTTCGGAGAGTACGCTCACATTCCCGGTCATTCCCATGGATACCTTCCGGCCGTCCTGCAGGGATTCCGCAACAAAACCGGTGCGGGTTCTGGCGACCAGCCGATACAGCCCGGGCTTCCCACCGATCGACAATATTTTATCTAAACTCATAGCAATGGTATTTGCGAGTGCAAAGATGTAAAAATCCCGGATTTACCGGCTTCTTTTCAGTGCGGGAAATCGCATTTTGTAATCCACCTCAATCCGGCCTTTGGAGATATTGGCCAGTTTGCCCTTGAGCAACCGCTTCTTGAGGGAGGAAAGCTTGTCCGTGAAGAGGATCCCTTCTATATGGTCGTATTCATGCTGGATTACCCGGGCGAGCAGCCCGTCGAAGGTCTCCGTATGCTCTTTAAAATTTTCGTCTTGATACCGGAGGGTAAGCGTTTCCATCCGGCTCACGTCCTCCCGGATGTCCGGAATGCTCAGGCAGCCTTCATTAAAAGCCCAATTGGCACCCGTCTCGGATTCGATGTACGCATTGATGAAAACGCGCTTAAACGCCTTTAGTTGGCCGCGCTCCTCCTCGCTGAAATCCTCATCTTCCGCAAAGGGTGAGGTGTCCACCAGGAAGAGGCGAATCGGTTTCCCGATCTGCGGAGCGGCCAGGCCCACGCCGTTTGCGTTATACATGGTTTCCCACATATTGTCGATGAGCGTCTCCAACTCCTCATATTCCGGCGTAATGGCTTCACACTTCTTGCGAAGCACCGGATCGCCATAGGCTATTATTGGTAAAATCATGGTTGCATACTGCTTAAATACGACTGCAGGATAAGGGTGGCGCTGACCTTATCCACCGTGGCCTTATCCTTTCTTTTCTTCTTTTTCATGCCGCCCTCCACCATGGCGTGAACCGCCATTTTGGAACTGAACCGCTCGTCCTGACGCGATACCGGTATCCCGGGAAATCGCTGTTGCAATTTCCGGATAAAAGCCAGGATATCGGTCTCCACATCCGAGAAGGTGTTGTCCATTCGCCTGGGTTGTCCGATCACAAATCGCTCCACCTCCTCCTGCGCCAGGTAGTTGCCCAGAAATTCCAGCAACTCATCCGTAGCCACCGTTGTCAATCCCGATGCAATGAGTTGCAACGGGTCCGTAACCGCAATCCCGGTACGTTTTTGTCCGTAGTCCAAGGCAAGGATTCTGGCCAACTAAATTTTTTTGCAAAAATAACGGATAAATCGTTATAGCTGTAAATACGGAAGGTCCAATTAGCCCGCAGCCCCTATATTTGCCCAAACTCAAAGATCGCATGGACGCATTGCGCACAACTATAGAAGCAGCCTGGGAGGACCGCCAATTACTCAACGAAGCGGCTACCCAAAAAGCCATCAGGCAACTGATCGATCTGCTGGACCGGGGTGAACTCCGTTGCGCAGAACCCGGCCCGGATGGCTGGCAGGTACAGGAATGGGTAAAAAAGGGGGTGGTCCTCTACTTCCCCATCCAGCAAATGGAGACCCTGGAGGCAGGCATTTTCGAGTACCACGATAAGATTCCCCTGAAAAGAGGTTATCAGGAAAAAGGCATCCGCGTGGTCCCCAGCGCCGTAGCGCGCCATGGCGCATATATCGCTCCCGGGACCATCCTTATGCCCAGCTATGTGAATATCGGGGCCTATGTGGACCAGGGAACCATGGTGGATACCTGGGCCACCGTGGGAAGCTGTGCCCAGATCGGAAAGAACGTACACCTGAGCGGCGGGGTGGGGATCGGAGGGGTCCTGGAGCCTCTGCAGGCCGCTCCGGTTATCATTGAAGACAACGCCTTTATCGGCAGCCGGAGTATTGTGGTGGAAGGAGTTCGCGTTGAAAAGGAAGCGGTTTTGGGCGCCAACGTGGTCCTTACCGCCTCGACCCGTATCATTGACGTCAGCGGCGACCAGGCTGTGGAATATAAAGGACGGGTCCCGGCCAGGTCCGTTGTCATCCCAGGAAGTTACACCAAAAAATTCCCGGCGGGCGACTACCAGGTCTCCTGTGCCCTGATCATTGGCAAGCGCAAGGAAAGTACAGACAAAAAAACCTCCCTGAACAACGCGTTGCGTGAATACGACGTAGCGGTCTGAACCCCCGGCAGCAGCCACTTTTTTATACAGGACATACTTTTTCGCAGTTTTGGGTGTTATTAGTATATGGCCCCAAAACCATCCCTGCTATGAAAGACAGCGCTCCCGGTACGCCGGAGATCTCTGCCCTGATCATTACGTACAACGAAATCGAAAACATTGGCCGATGCCTGGATTCCATCGATTTCGCTACGGAAATCGTGGTTATCGATTCCTATAGTACGGACGGGACCTATGAATTCCTGCTGGAACACCCCAGGGTTCGTGTCATCCGGCATCCCTTTAAAAATTTTACCGCACAGAAGAATTTTGCGCTGCAACATGCGCAATACGATTGGGTCCTCTTTATCGATGCCGATGAAGTGGTCACCCCCGGCTTAGGTAGCGAAATCCGCAACACGGTGGCCAATCCTCCGGCCGGCGTCAATGCTTTCTGGTTCTATCGCAAGTTTATGTTCAAAGGGAGCCCCGTTCGCTTCAGCGGCTGGCAAACCGACAAGAATATCCGCCTGTTCCGCAAGAGCAAGGCGCGGTATTCCGATAAGCGCATTGTACATGAGCGCCTGGATTTGGAAGGGCGCAGCGCCTGTTTGAGTGAAAAACTGGTACACTATTGCTATAAGAACTATTCGGATTACAAAGGCAAGATGCTCCTGTACGGCAAACTCAAGGCCCACGAAGCCTTTAGCCGGAACCGTAAATTCACCTACGCCAAATTGATCCTGAAACCCTTCTGGAAATTCTTCTATAATTACGTCTGCCGCTTCGGGTTTTTGGACGGTTCCAAAGGTCTTACGCTGTGTTATCTGGGAGCCTTGGAAGACATTCAGCGCTATCGGGTGCTGCGGAGCACCGAACGCGCCTACAGGGCGGCCCAATACAGTCTGCCCACCCTCTCCAAGCAGCGGTACCTGGTCAGCAGCCTCCCCTCCTGAATCCCCTTATCAAAGCTTATTTTCGAAAACCGCAATTACGGACTTCTCCGCAAAGGCCCCTCTGCAATTGCCGGAATGACAAACAGCCGGGTCAAATTTTAACACGCTCCTAAAAAGGAGCTTTGCATTTGGCGCATACGGAAAGATTGTTTTTTTTCGTTCTCTGTACAGGAATTCCTATAATTTTGCAGCATGTCCGAACGGCAAGCCAAAATCACTGCCCTGATCATCACCTACAATGAAATCGGCTACATTGAGCGATGCCTCGATTCCATCCGTTTCGCCGATGAAATCATCGTAGTGGATTCCTTTAGCACCGACGGCACCTTTGAGTACCTTCAGGCCCGTCCGGACGTAAAGGCGTTGCAACACCCCTTTGAAAATTTCACCCTGCAGAAATCCTTTGCGCTAAGCCAGGCTACCCACGACTGGGTACTTTTCCTGGACGCGGACGAGGTAGTGACCGAACCGCTCGCCGATGAGATCGTCAGCACCGTAAGCGGCAATCCCGAGGAAGTTGCTTACTGGTTTTACCGGCAATTTATGTTCGGCAACGAAAAGCTGAAATACAGCGGCTGGCAGACCGATAAGAACTATCGGCTTTTCCGCAAAAGCAAGGCGCGGTTTACCGAGAAGAAGATCGTACACGAAACCCTGGAGATAAACGGCAGCTCGGGTATCCTGGAGAACCGGCTGATCCATTATTGTTACAAGAACTACACGGACTACCGCAATAAAATGCTGCACTACGGCCGACTGAAGGCACTCGAGGACTTTTACCGCGAAAAGCCGTTCAACCATTTGGCCCTGGTCCTGAAACCTTCGTGGAAGTTCTTCAACCACTACGTCCTTAGGCTTGGCTTCCTGGATGGCCGGAAGGGAATCATTATCTGCTACCTGAATGCCCTGGGGGTGCTGGAACGCCTGCGGGAACTCCGAAGGCTGGAATCCCGCAACGAACTGGCCTACTACCTGCTGATGCCGTAGAAGGTCCAGACGTGTTTTTTACGGCGGGTCTCTTTGCGGATGGCCGCGTTTTTAGCCAGGGACTCCGGAGTTTTATAGCTGCGCTTATGATCCAGGTGCACGCATACCGCACTGTATCTCAGCTGCTTGGCCTTGATCCCGAAGTTATCCAGGCGCTCGCCCAACTCGCGGTCCTGTCCCCCGTACTGCATCCGTTCGTCAAAACCGTTTACGTTGAGGATATCCTTTTTCCAGCCGGAACTGTTGTGTCCGTTCCAACTCGCATTGGTAGGGGTGAAGTAATTCAGCATCCGGGCCACTAGTCCGTGGGCGGTGAGTTTGGTGTTCTTGAAGGTTTTCGGGATGCCTTTATCCTTGAGCCAACGCAAATTAAAGCAATTCTGCCTGCGGATGTCCTCGTGGGTAATGGCCTTGGAAATATTCATGGGGAGCATGTAATATCCTCCCGAAATAAAGTAGCCCGGCTCTTTATTAAAATTGTGAACCTGGACGAAATCGTTGCGCGGGATGCAGTCCCCGTCCGTCATGATGATGTATTCCGAACGGCAGGCCAGCAATGCCTTATTGAGGATCCTGGATTTCTGGAAACCCTCATCCTCGTGCCATACGTGCACCAGATCGTAGAATACCTCCTGCCGCATCCGGTCGATCAGGGTACGGGTGGAGGTGCCGGACCCATCGTCGGCCACAACCACTTCAAAATCCCTGAACAACTGGCAGTGAAAGCCATAGAGTACCTTTTCCAGCCATTTTTCGCTGTTATAGGTACTTACGATAACGGAGACTTTCGGCGTACTCATGAGCTAAAGTTCACAAAGGTAATCATAGTGATTGGGGTTTGCATATTTTTGTCCAGAATCCGGCTGCTCCGGATTTCATTCGACCCAATGAAATTAAAGGAAATTCCCAAATCGGTCTATCGACATCTCAGGCTCCGGCTTACCGGCACCGTAAGGTATATCCATCCCAACCGTCCCA
>JBNKHB010000187.1:5148-5397 GCA_050290125.1 Robiginitalea sp. | reverse complement strand
CAATGCGGACGAGCTTCCTGGTCCGCTCCTTTCCATTCACATCGTAGATGCCAACGTACACATTCCGGGTTTCCAGGGAGGGCATCTGATCGTATGCATCAAAGACATACGCCTTAAACCAAATTCGCTCACCAGGGAAGAATACGGTTTTGTTCAGGTGCAAATGCACCTGTTCCAGCAATTTGCTGCGAGGAGACTCCCCACCGGTCGTTGCACGGTACGGTGCCGGCTGGGCCGCCGCAGTGGCAA
>JBNKHB010000187.1:0-5138 GCA_050290125.1 Robiginitalea sp. | reverse complement strand
ATCCGAAAAGTAACCGCACAAAGTGGCGCAATCCTCTCATTAGTGATGAATCGGGAACGGAATCCCTTTTGGCCGGATTCCCGGCCCGCATGTTCTGCGAATAAGCCGGAATCCGTTAGTTTTTGTCTAATTTTAGTATGGTTGGGGTACGTTTGGCCCTATACAAAATAAGGAATTTCATGGGAGTAACTCCTGAAAATGATGCACTTGCGCGCAAACTCGGCCTGAAGCAGGGCATGACCGCCTGGGTGATCGGGGCCCCCGGTCCGTATCAGGAGTTTTTTAACGAATGGCCGCAAGCGGATCTGCATCTGCACTTGCCCGAAGGACGGCAGACAGATTTTATTCACTTGTTTGCGACTACCTATCAGAAATTAGAGGACGGCCTGGAGCTGGCGGTGCCCAGAATGACGAAAACGGGCATGCTTTGGATCAGCTGGCCCAAAAAAAGCTCGGGAATGCCCACTGAGATTGACAAATTCGACGTAATGAAGGCCGGGCAGGCCATTGGCCTGGTCGACGTGAAAGTAGCCTCCGTGGACGCGGTTTGGAGCGGCCACAAGTTCGTCATTCCGGTTGCCCGGCGTTAGCCTAATTCTTACTCTTTTTCTTGGACTTTCGATTCTTTCTGGGTAGTACCTCCTCCGGGAACGGGAACAGGATGGTGGAATTCTTTTCAGCAGCAATGTTGGACAGGGTCTGGTACAGCCTGAGTTTGATGGCCGAAGGGGAGAGGTCAATTTGGCGTCCGGCTTCCAGCAGTTTGCCTGCGGCCTGTTCCTCTGCCTGTGCCAGGATGATCCGGGCCCTGCGGGAGCGCTCCGCTTCGGCCTGGTTGGCCATCATCCGCTTCATGTTCTCGGGCAGTTGGATGTCCTTGATCTTTACATCAATGATCTCGATGCCCCACTCATGGGTCTCCCCTTCCACGATGGCCTTGATATTCTTACCCATCTCCTCCCGCTTGGAAAGGATCGTATCCAACTCCACTTTGCCGCAAACGTCGCGGAGGGCCGCCTGGGAAAGCTGGGTGATGGCGAAATTGTACTCCTCTACCTCCAAAACAGCTTTTTCTGGGTCGTTGATCTTAAAGAACACCACCCCGTCGATACTGCAGGGTACATTGTCCTCGGTCATCACTTCCTGGGAAACGATATTGATGGTGATCACCCGGATATCCACCTTTTGGATGGTTTCCACCAGGGGAATGATCCAGCGAAAGCCCGGTTGCAAGGTCTTTACATAGCGGCCAAACCGGAATTTCAGGGCGCGCTTGTACTCAAAAATGATCCGGATCCCCGCAAACAGGAACAAACCGAATAACAGTAGTAAAAGATACAGCGGATTCATACGTATGGAATTTGAGTTAAAGGTTTATGCTTCGTATTGCGGCCGGCCTGATCCATATGCATGGTGTTGCCGGCTGAGCAGGACATTCAGGTGGAGGAACCAGGCGATAAAACTCAAAAAGGTTCCCTTTTGTAAGAGGGGCAGGACCCTCAGGTAAGCCCCGGATTCGTACAGGATATAATTTACGATGAAAATGGCAAAACACCAGATCCCGAACAATACCGTCCCCGTCCTTCCCGCCTTCCACATTCCCCAGAGCGCAGTGAGCAGGGCCAGCCCGCCGAAAACCCCGGCAATTCTGACCGTAATATCATGTGTGCCGGACCCGAGGGCAAATAAGGTGGAAAAGGCCGCCGCCGCGCTCAGTTGTATGAAGCGGCGGTTCCAGGCCGGGCCTGCGGTCAGCACCGGCAAGTGATACCACAGGTACATGAGGCTAAGACACAGTATCAGCAAAGCGGCACGTGCCCAGTAACGAGCCGTATTGACGCTGCCATTAACCGCTTCCGCGTCCAGCAAGTCGCAGAGGTAATTAAAGCGAATGCTGAAACCCTGGCTTTGCGGATCCACCCAGGAACCACCCGGATAGGAAATTGCGGCAATGACATAAAGGCACGTGAACGCCAGGAGGCCGGCAGCGGGAAACCACCTGTAGTGCATGATCGAACGGGTATTTGCCTCCTCCATGGCGCAGCGGATTTCCTAAAAGGTAGCGCGGTCCGGGCAGCGCTCAAATGACACGCGTCAATCCATGGCCCGCTCCTTTCCTGGCAAGTCGGAAAAATCGCATAAAACCCTTTTCGATTGACCCAGGTCATAGCCCGGGCGGCCGACATTCCCTTCCTTTGGCCAAAAATATAATGGTAGTCCTGATCGTCATACTCATCTTGCTGGCAGGGCTGATACTCTACCTGCTGTTCATGCCGCTGGAGCTTCTGGTGGACAGTACGGAACGATTGCTGTCCCTGCGGGCGGGAGGTCTGGCCAAAGCCAGTGTTGAAGAGGATCCCGCTGAAGGTATCAGACTGCATCTGAGGGCGCTGTTCATGAATTTCTACTGGCGGCCTTCCGACTTTCACAAACGCCAGGCCGCACAAAAGACCAAAGAAAAACAGCGAAAATCCACCAAAAGGAATTTCCACCCGAACTGGACGAAACTGCTGCGCTCCTTCCGCCTGAAGGCCTTCCGCCTGGATTTGGATACGGGAGATGTGGTGCTCAATGCAAAACTGTTCCCGCTGTTCACCTTGCTGGACTACCGCTTTGGAGGTTTTGCAATAAACTTCCGGGATTACAACCGGCTTTATTTACGTATGGAAAACCGACCCATCCGATTATTAACTGCAATTATTAACCCTTAAAAACATTTGTTATGGACCTGCATTTTGATGAATTACTGAACAAGATCACCGACTTTATGAAGTCGGAGGCCAACACCGAAACAGTGGTTGGCGATCCCTTTGAACTGGGCGAATTTAAGTGCGTGCCGGTGATCAAAGTGGGAATGGGCTTCGGCTCCGGCGGCGGAGAAGGCAACGACCCTAAAAAAGGCAAAGGCCAGGGAGCCGGCGGTGGTGCCGGTGTTGGCATTGAACCTATTGGCTTTTTGGTAACCCGCGACGACAGCATCACCTTCCTGCACGCAGGCAAGTCACACGGTCTTGCGGCAGCTTTTGAAAAAGTGCCCGACCTGATTGAAAAAATGGCCAAAAACAGGACCAAAGAAGAAGCGACCGTATAACCGGTGGCAGCAATTTCGAAAGGGCGGGACAAACCCGCCCTTTTGTTTAGCCTGCCCGGTTATCCCCCGACCAAACTCCCCCTGCCATGTTCCAGCCAACCGATTCAACCCCCAATCCGATCCTGAGAAGGACTGCGCTGGCCGCCCTGTTACTCTTCCTGGCCTGGGCGGCCTATGAGCTAAGTATGGCAAGCCCTCGCCTTTTTACCCCTTTCTTCGGATCCATTCACCCCTTTTGGCCGGTCCTTATCACCATTCTCGGGATTAGCGGCAGTTTGAGGGCCCTTCGGAAATCGGGTGTCTTCTTCACATATAGGAGGGCTACCGCCACGGTATGGATCGGACATATTGCGGTCATTACCCTGCTTGCCGGTATCAGCATCCTGCTGGACCTTACGCTTTATTACCCCAAAGACATGCACGTGCTCCTGCCGGAATCCCTCCTGTTTTATCCGCTGATGGGGGCCGTAGCAGAATTCGTTTTCCACCTGCTGCCCATAAGCCTGATTGCCTGGTGGTTGAAGCTTCGGGGTGGGGATGCACTTTGGAACAACTGGACCTGGGTTTTGGCCGTTATCGCCATGCTTGAGCCCAGTTTCCAGATCTACTACCATCCTTATGCCATTGGATATTCCGTCATCCTTTGGCTGAACCTTTACGTCTTTAACCTGCTCCAGCTCCAACTCTTCAGGAATTACGGGTTTTGGGCGCTTTTTGGCAGTAGGATGTGGTATTACCTCATCTGGCATTTGCTATGGGGAACGCTGCGGCAAGACCTCTTATTCCTCTAAAACAACCCTCTCAAAATCGCTCCCGGGCATACGTTCGCAGGCAACGCGGATTTTCCTTATTTTAAGGGGGAACAATCAGTCCGCATATTAATTGCACCGCAACCATGAAAAAATTACGCAAAGAAGACATTAACCAGGAAGTATTTGACCTGTACGACGCCTATGCGCACAACCAGATCGGGCGCCGGGAATTTATGGACAAGCTCTCCACCTATGCGGTGGGCGGCATTACCGTGATGTCGCTTATGAGTTTCATTATGCCCGATTACCATACCAAGATCCTGGTACGTCAGGATGACCCGCGCCTCAAAACCGAATCCGTTATGTACCCCTCGCCCAAGGGCGGTGGAGAAATCGAAGCGCTGCTGGCCCGGCCGGCAGATGCGGAAGGTAAACTACCCGGCATTGTGGTGGTCCATGAAAACCGCGGAAGGAATCCACATATTTCGGATGTCTGTCGCAGGGCGGCCCTGGAAGGTTATCTGGCATTGGCACCCGATGCTTTGAGCCCGCTGGGGGGATATCCCGGTAACGACGATGACGGGCGGACACTGCAGCGCCAGCGCGACCGCAATGAAATGCTGGAAGACTTTATCGCGGCCTACGAATATTTGAATGCCCATCCGGATTGCAGCGGGAAGGTCGGTGTTGTGGGCTTCTGCTTCGGGGGTTGGATCTCGAATATGATGGCGGCCCGGATACCCGGCCTGGATGCGGCCGTTCCCTTTTACGGCGGCCAGGCTCCCACCGAACTGGTTCCGGATATTCAGGCGCCGCTACTGCTGCAGTACGCGGGGCTGGACGAACGCGTCAACGCCGGATGGCCGGAGTATGAGGCTGCCTTACAGGAGCACGGCAAGGAATATACGGCTTACGTCTATCCCGGGGTGAACCACGGCTTTCATAACGACACCACGCCACGCTATGACGAGGAGGCCGCAAAGCTGGCGTGGCAACGCACGATAGAATTTTTCGACACCCATTTAAAGTCCTGATCCTTGGATGGACCGAAAGATAGTGCGCCCGGCATGCCGGGGCTTTACAAGCCGGAACATCCGTTCCTGAAGGAGATCGTTCGCTTTATTGCTTTTTTTGAATTTCCTGCCGGAATGGACGGCGAGTATTTGTGTTTATTCCCGAATTGCACGACCAATCTCACCATTACCCTGGATGGCCCTGTGACTACGGGCTATCAGCAGGTTTTGAGCAACTTTGCCGGCACCTCCTGTCTGAGCCCGATGGTTTTTGACCGCAGC
>JBNKHB010000186.1:0-5468 GCA_050290125.1 Robiginitalea sp. | reverse complement strand
ACGTGCTCACGAGGCATGAACAGGGGGCAGTACACGCGGCGCAGGGTTATGCCCGGGTAAACGGAAAAGTGGGGGTTGCCGTTGCCACGTCCGGACCGGGTGCGACGAACCTGGTCACCGGTTTGGCCGACGCCCAGATCGATTCCACGCCCATCGTCTGTATAACCGGACAGGTACCCCGTCATCTTTTGGGTTCTGACGCCTTTCAGGAGACCGACATCATCGGCATCTCCACACCCGTAACCAAATGGAACTACCAGGTCACCAAGGCCAGCGAGATCCCTGAGATCATGGCAAAGGCCTTCTATATTGCCAAAAGCGGCCGTCCCGGCCCTGTACTGGTCGACATCACCAAGAATGCGCAATTCGACAGCCTGGATTTTGAATACAAACCCTGTAAGGGAGTACGCAGCTATACCCCCGTCCCGGAACCGGACCCGCAGGCCGTCCAGCAAGCCGCAGACCTGATCAATTCGGCCAAAAAACCTTATATCGTATTCGGTCAGGGCGTTATCCTGGGCCACGCCGAGGAAGAACTGAAAGCCCTGGTGGAGAAATCAGGCATTCCGGCCGCATGGACCATCCTGGGATTATCCGCCCTGGATTCGGACCACCCGCTGAATGTGGGGATGGTGGGGATGCACGGCAATTACGGCCCCAACGTCCTAACTAATGAATGCGACGTGCTGATCGCTATCGGCATGCGCTTTGACGACCGGGTAACCGGGAATTTGGATACCTATGCCAAACAGGCCAAGATCATCCATTTTGAGATCGACCCCGCCGAAGTCAATAAAAATGTAAAAGTTGACGTAGCCGTCCTGGGCGACGCGCGGGAAACCCTTTCCCTGCTCTTGCCCAAAATTGAAAAGAAGTCGCACGAGGCCTGGCTGGGCGAATTCCACAAGAAGCACGAAGAGGAATACAAGGTAGTGATCGAGAAGGACCTGCATCCTGATAAGGACGGTTTGACAATGGGAGAGGTAATCGCCGAGATCAACCGGGCCAGCGAGCACAAGGCGGTAATTGTTACGGATGTGGGACAACACCAGATGGTGGCCTGCAGATATGCCAAATTCAAGCAGAGCAAGAGCAATATCACTTCCGGCGGGCTTGGGACCATGGGCTTTGCCCTGCCCGCAGCCATTGGCGCCAAGATGGGAGCCGAGGACCGGGAAGTGGTGGCGATCATCGGCGATGGCGGGTACCAGATGACCATTCAGGAACTCGGGACTATCTTCCAAACCAAAGCGGCCGTTAAGATCGTGGTATTGAACAATAATTTCCTGGGGATGGTACGGCAATGGCAGGAACTGTTCTTTGACAGGCGGTATGCCTCCACAGAACTGGTCAATCCGGACTTTATTAAGATTGCCGAAGGATACCATATCCGTGCGCGGAAAGTAGATCAGCGTGAGAACCTCGCGGAAGCCGTTTCGGAAATGATCGCCTCAAAGGAGGCTTATTTCCTGGAAGTTTCCGTGGAGAAGGAAGACAACGTATTCCCGATGATCCCATCCGGGGCCTCGGTATCCGATATTCGATTGAAATAAGAAATTAAATGGGCTCAGGCCCCGATCCAACTATGGAAAATCAATGGTTCACCATTTCGGTATACTCCGAAAACCACGTAGGGTTGCTGAATCGCATCTCCGGGATATTCTTAAAGAGACACATTAACATAGAAAGCTTAAATGTTTCTAAATCAGAAATAGAAGACATTTCAAAATTCACGATAGTGGTGTATACCACAGAAAATTGGACGCGGCATATCGTGTCGCAGATCGAAAAGCAGATCGAGGTCATTAAAGCATTTTATCACACAGATGACGAGACCATTTACCAGGAGTCTGCCCTGTTCAAGATCGCTTCACACCTCTTGTTTGACGAGCGCCAGATCCAGAACATCATCAAGGAAAGCAACAGCCAGATCGTTACGGTAAGCCGTGACTTCTTTGTGCTGGCCAAAACGGGCCGCCGCCACGAGATCGATCAGATGTATCACGACCTTGAACCCTTTGGCATCATGCAATTTGTTCGCTCCGGACGGATTGCCGTAACCAAGTCCGAGATGCAGATCTCGGCCATACTCGAAAAATTTCACAACGCTACAACCGAATAAAAGCAAACCAGAACACTGTATCATGACAAATTACTTTAACACGCTCTCGCTGCGCGAGCAATTGGAACAATTGGGTAAATGCCGGTTTATGGAACCTTCCGAATTTGCGGAAGGGGTATCCGCCCTGAAGGGAAAAAAGATCGTCATTGTAGGTTGCGGCGCCCAGGGACTGAACCAGGGGCTCAACATGCGCGACTCCGGATTGGATATCTCCTATGCCTTGCGGGAAGCGGCGATTAAGGAAAAAAGAGCTTCGTACAATAACGCTACCGAGAACAGCTTTACCGTGGGTACCTATGAGGAATTGATCCCAAAGGCGGACCTGGTCATTAACCTGACACCCGATAAACAGCACACCTCCGTGGTGGGCGCTGTGATGCCACTGATGAAAAAAGGGGCCACGCTGTCCTATTCTCATGGGTTTAATATCGTAGAAGAGGGGATGCAGATCCGCAAGGACCTGACCGTTATTATGGTGGCCCCGAAAAGCCCCGGCTCCGAGGTTCGGGAGGAATACAAAAGGGGTTTCGGCGTGCCCACCCTGATTGCCGTACACCCGGAAAATGACCCCGAAGGCAAGGGCCTGGCACAGGCCAAGGCTTATGCCGCGGCAACCGGGGGACACCGGGCCGGAGTACTGGAATCCTCATTTGTAGCGGAGGTGAAGTCCGACTTAATGGGGGAGCAAACCATCCTTTGCGGTTTGCTGCAGACGGGCTCCATCCTTTGTTTTGACAAGATGCTGGAAGAGGGGGTAGACCCCGGATTTGCGGCCAAACTCATCCAATACGGCTGGGAAACAGTAACCGAAGGCCTTAAGTACGGCGGCATTACCAACATGATGGATCGCCTTTCCAACCCGGCCAAGATCAAGGCCTTTGACCTTTCCGAGGAGCTCAAGGACATTATGCGGCCGTTGTTCCGAAAGCATATGGACGACATCATGAACGGCACTTTCTCCAGTGGCATGATGGCGGATTGGGCCAACGATGATAAAGACCTCCTGAATTGGCGGGCAGCCACGGCCGAAACGAATTTTGAGAAAACCGCGGCCGGCAACCAGGATATCAGCGAACAGGAATATTACGACAAAGGGGTATTGATGGTGGCCTTTGTAAGGGCCGGAGTGGAGCTTGCCTATGAATCGATGACCGAATCCGGTATCATCGGGGAATCGGCCTATTATGAGTCCTTGCACGAAACGCCGCTGATCGCCAATACCATCGCCCGTAAAAAACTCTACGAGATGAACCGGGTGATCTCGGATACCGCCGAATACGGCTGCTACCTTTTTGATCACGCCTGCAAACCGTTGCTGGCGGATTTCATGAAGACCGTAAGTTCCGAGGTCATCGGTAAGCATTACGGCGCCGACCGCGACAACGGGGTGGACAATGCCCGGTTGATTGCGGTGAACAAGGCCCTCCGGAACCACCCTATCGAAAAGGTGGGAACGCGGCTACGTGAATCCATGACCGCCATGAAACCCATTGTCTGAACCTTATGAGCGCAACCACCGAATCCAGACCTATCCATGAACTGGAAGCCCCTATCGAGCAGCGGAATTATCTGATCGGAGGGGAGATGCGGGAATGGAAGGGAGACGTTACCGACGTTTTCTCGACCATTTCCACCGGAGAGACCTATAGTCCCACGCGATTGGGGAGCATCCCGGACATGGGCGAGAAAGAGGCCCTGGAGGCGCTGGAAGGGGCCATGCGAGCTTATGACAAGGGGCAGGGCGTCTGGCCTACCATGAAAGTACGGGACCGGATTGAGTGCATGGAGAAATTCGTGCGCCAGATGGAGACCAAGCGCGATATTATCGTGCGGCTGCTCATGTGGGAGATCGGGAAATCCCTGCCGGATTCCCAAAAGGAATTTGACCGTACGGTGGAATACATCTACGATACCATCGAGGAGTACAAGGTGCTGGACCGCAACTGCGCCAAGTTCGACAAACACGACGGCGTTTACGCGCATATCCGTCGCGGTCCGCTGGGGGTTGTGCTGTGCCTGGGCCCTTACAACTATCCGCTCAACGAGACCTTTGCCTTGCTGATCCCCGCCATCATCATGGGGAACACCACTATCTTTAAACCGGCCAAGCATGGCGTATTGTTGATTACGCCCCTGCTGGAGGCCTTTCACAACAGTTTCCCCAATGGGGTGGTCAACATCCTTTTCGGCCGCGGCCGGGCCGTTGCTGCGCCGATCATGAAGACCGGAAAGGTGGACGTTTTGGCGCTGATCGGCAACAGCAAGTCGGCCAATGCGTTACAGGACCAGCATCCCAAGAGCAATCGCTTGCGCCTGGTGTTGGGCCTGGAGGCGAAAAACCCAGCCATTATCCTGCCGGATGCGGACCTGGACCTCACCGTCCAGGAATGCCTGGCCGGAACCCTGTCTTTTAACGGGCAACGCTGTACGGCACTCAAGATCATTTATGTCCACGAGGATATCCGCGAGGAATTCCTGCAGCGATTCTGCGCCGGGGTAGATGCACTTCCGTATGGGAATCCTTGGGAACCTGATGTAAAACTCACCCCGCTGCCCGAAGCCGGGAAGCCCGACTACATACAGGAGCTTATCGACGATGCAGTGGCCAAAGGGGCACGCGTCCTCAATGAGAGAGGAGGGGAACGGACGGACAACTATATCTGGCCTGCCGTCCTTTACCCGGTCACCCAAGACATGAGGGTGTATCAGGAGGAACAATTCGGGCCGGTGATCCCGGTAGTTGCCTTTGACTCCATTGAGCAACCCCTCGATGAGATGGCGGAGAGCAATTACGGACAGCAGGTGAGTCTGTTCGGCAAGGACGTGTATACGCTGGCTCCGCTGATCGATACACTGGCCAACCTGGTCTGCCGGGTGAACCTGAACAGTTCGTGCCAGCGCGGCCCCGATGTTTATCCGTTTACGGGCCGGAAGGATTCCGCGCAGTCCACCCTCAGTGTGCACGATGCCCTGCGGTCCTTCAGCATCCGTACCTTCTTGGCCTTTAAGGACAATGCGCTCAACAACGAAACCGTGGAGCAATTGCTCGATACCAAGGCTTCCAATTTCATTAGCACGGATTACATTTTGTAGGCCCTGATGCGGGTCGTTCTGCGCAATCGGCCAATACCTATCTTTGCGGGCATCCGCAAAACAATCCGAACGCCTGCATGAACGCACGGAAATCCCAAGCAAAAGCATTCCTGGCCCTGGCCATGGGGGCCTTTGGCATTGCCCTCACGGAATTCGTGATCATGGGCATACTGCCCAAGGTAGCCGGGGGGCTGTCCGTAAGTATTCCGGAGGCCGGACATTTTATAGCCGCCTACGCCCTGGGCGTGGTCAT
>JBNKHB010000185.1:0-5491 GCA_050290125.1 Robiginitalea sp. | reverse complement strand
TTTACGCCCATGTTCCTCTTACCGGAGCTGTGTTTTACCAAAATCCCTTACGGACTCACCCTGGTTGGCCAGTACATTGTTAAAAACGTGGTGTTCCTTGGGGTTATGGTCGTTCTACTTCGGAGGGAGATTGAAAGCGTTAAGAGCGAAAAGTAATCAAAGATGCGGTTGGATGGCCTGCAGTAGCGCTTCTTTGGGCATCACTCCCGATTGCCTCCACACGGCCTTCCCCTGTTTGAAAAGCACAAGCGTCGGTACGCCGCGTACCTGATATTTGCCGGCCAGCTTGTTGTTCCGATCCACGTCCACTTTGATGATCTTCAGGCGATCTCCCAATTGGTCCTTGAGCTGTTTCAGGACGGGCGCCAGCATTTTGCAGGGGGCACACCAGTCCGCATAGAAGTCTACCAACACGGGGGTATCGGCTTTGGTCAGTTCTGAAAACGAGGCCTTCATTATCCTAAAAGTATTTGTCCTTAAAAGTACGCATTCGCGCAGCACGCGGGGAATGATCAAAATCATAAACCCGTCCGCCCCCCCTTTTGTATCTTTAAGTGTCATCAATAGCTCCTCTTATGTCCCTGCGCATTGCCATACCTACCGATTTTTCCAGTAATTCCCTGAAGGCCGCACAGTATGTGCTGCAGTTATTCCGGGATGAGAAAGTTGTTTTTTTCCTGGTGCATACCTATACGCCTTCGGTCTATCGCTCCGAGTATCTTATTCATAGTCCCGGACAGATTGGCCTGGGAGATTTTTATCGGGAACGGGCCATGCGGAAACTGAAGAAATTCCAAAAAAAACTCCAGGATCATATAGCCCCCCGGCACGAGTTTATTTTGCATGCGGCCTTTAACGTGCTGGATGCAGAACTGAACGAAATGGCGGAGAAGGAAGCGCTGGATCTCATCGCCATGGGCACCCAGGGGGCTACGGGCGCAAAAGAGATCCTCTTTGGCAGCCATGCCGTGCAGGTGCTCCACCGGGCCGGTTGCCCGGTATTGGTGATCCCTGCAGAGGCCGGCGCCGGAGCGATCAGGGACGTACTTTTCCCGACGGATTACGCCCCGGATTATGCCCACTTGAAATTGAAGGTGCTGGAAACGATCCTGGCCGGAAAGGATCGTAAGTTACACCTCTTGCATGTGCACAGTCACTATGACGACCAGGCGGCCCAGCAACATGCCCGAGACAGCCTGCTGAACCGCCTGGAACCCCTGGCGCCTCAATTAACAGAGGTTCCGGAACAGGGGATCATCGAGGCGATAAATGGTTTTGCGCAGCAGCAACCCATTCAAATGCTGGTTATGGTGCGCAACCGACACAGTTTTCTGGAGCGGCTGCTGGTTACCCCGATCATAGACCGGATCGGCTTTCACGCCATGGTTCCTTTTATGGTCATTCCTCCCGTGCCGGAGGCCGCCGCCACTTAAACCCAATCGTGATGAGCGGGAACAAACGTGCCAAAATCCTGAAGTCCTCCGGGGATACCGTTCTTTTTTCCGAGCGTAAGCTCAGGCAATCCCTCGCGCATAGCGGAGCCGATCCAGGCGTGGTGGACCGGATCGTGAATACCCTGAAGGGAGAACTGTATCAGGGCATGAGTACCCGCGAGATACACAACCGTGCCTTTTCCCTGCTTAAGGCACACAAGCAATCCTGCGCCTCCCGCTATAAGCTTAAGCGGGCCATTTACGAGTTGGGGCCCACGGGATTTCCATTTGAGAAGTTTGTGAGCGCCCTGCTGAACCATTCCGGATACCATACGGAGACCAACCAGATCTACCAGGGGCGTTGCGTACCCCACGAAGTGGACGTGGTGGCCAGGAACGGGCGCAGCCTCACCCTTATCGAATGCAAGTTCCACGCGGATGCGGGTCGCAAGTGCACCGTAAAAATCCCGTTGTATATACATTCCCGCTACCGGGACATCGCGGATTACCCGAACCATCGGGGTCAGGGGGAGACGGAATTGAAGCCTGCCTGGGTGGTAACCAATACCCGCTTTACCAAAGATGCCCTGGACTATGGAAAATGCGCCGGGATGTACCTGCTGAGCTGGGATCATCCCAAAGGTGAGGCCCTCAAGGACCGGATCGACCGAAACCGCCTGTATCCCATTACGGTAAGCGTGCTATTGAGCAGTAAGGAAAAACATTTCCTGTTGGATCGCGAAGTGGTCCTGGGCCGGCAACTGCTCAAGGCACCTTATCTGCTGGACCACCTGGGCCTTTCTGATAACCGGAAGACCAGGGTGCTCGAAGAATTTACCTCTCTCTGCCACCTGAATTCCGAACCATGAAATCCCTTCGTCTCCAATTTTGGGGTGCCGCCGGCTGCGTAACGGGTTCCAAATTCCTGGTGGAGACTCGGGAGGCTTCCGTCCTGGTGGACTGCGGACTTTTCCAGGGCTTAAAAAGCCGCCGTGAACTGAATCGGGCCCCCTGGCCTAAACCGCCGTCATCCGTCGATTACGTTATTCTAACACACGGGCATCTTGACCATGTAGGCCTATTACCCCGGCTGGTAAGGGACGGTTTTCGGGGTCCGATTTACGGCACGGCCCCTACACTGGCTATAGCGCGCATCGTGCTGGAGGATAGCGCCGAGATCATGATGGAAGAGGCAGAACGGGCCGCGGCGGAATACTTTAGTCGGCATCCCGAACCTGAACCCCTGTATACGGCTCAGGATGTGGCGCTGGCCTGCGCCCGCTTTACCGATTTGCCGTTGGATCGCTGGAAGCCCCTGTCCGACGGGCTGCGCTTCCGCTACCGCTATAACGGGCATATCCTTGGATCCTGTTTTGTGGAATTGGAGGCAGGTGGAAAACGCCTGGTGTTCTCCGGAGACGTGGGACGTGCGGGAGACCACCTGCTCTTCCCGCCAGAACGGCCGGAAAAGGCGGATATCCTGGTTATGGAAAGCACTTATGGGAACAAATTACACCCTAAGGGTGATATTGAGGCTCAATTAGCATCGATCATTAATGCAAGCGTGGCGGAGCGCGGATGCTGCATCATTCCGAGTTTTGCGGTAGAGCGCCTGCAAACCGTTACGTACCTCTTGTGGCGGATGCGCCGCTCCAACCGGATCCCGCCGGTACCCGTTTATGTGGACAGCCCCATGGGAGTGAATGTATTGCAGCTTTTTTCCAGGTTTCCGGACTGGCACAGGATCCCCCCTGACGAATTCCGGAAACTCGGTTCCTCCATGGAGTTGATCACGCATTACCGGGACACCTGGAAGGCCGTGGATGATCCGCGCCCGAAGGTGGTAGTTGCAGGGAGCGGCATGCTCACCGGCGGGCGTGTACTCACTTATCTGAGCCAGTTGATGGATCGCCGGGATACCCACATTGTCCTGGTAGGTTTCCAGGCGGAAGGAACCCGGGGCAGGAACTTGCTGGAAGGTGCGCATGAACTTAAGATATTTGGAAAATATGTGCCCGTTGCCGCCCGAGTGACCGAGTTGGAGACCCTTTCGGCACATGCCGATCAGGCAGAACTCCTGTGGTGGCTACAGGACATCCGCCAGGCGCCGGAGCGGACCTTTCTGGTGCATGGGGAACCGACCGCGCAGGACGCCCTCCGTGTTAAACTCCGTGAGACCAGGGGTTGGGAGGCTCAAATTCCAAGGCTGTTCCAGGAGGTGGAGCTTTGACCCAATGATAAATATCATCGGTACTTCGGCAGGAAAAACCTAACTTAAACACATCAAATTTCAGATTGGAACCATGAAATTCAAATTGGCCGCAGCCTTTGTTTTATTGCTAACCCTGGCCGGGTGCCGTTCGGTACGCATGGAATCATCGACCAAGAATCCGGATATTGTCCTTTTTCACTCCAATAAGTTGTTGGTGGTGGGGATGACCCGGAATAACGCCATGCGGCAGGCCTTCGAAACGCGGCTGCAGGAAGCCTTCAGCAATGCCGGCGTGGAAACGGTACGCAGTATCGACCTCTTTGATGTGAATTTCACGTCCTCCGAGCGCTCGGAAGCAGAGCTCGACCTGGTGGAACGGCAGCTGCTGGACAAGGACTTTGACGCCATCCTGTTCACCAAAGTGGTCAGTAGCCACACCCATACCTCCTTTACGCGCAAACTGGGCCAGTTGGGCCAGACCTACGACCGCTTCCGGGATGATTATATCCTGCATCAGGGGATCTACTACGACCAGGATCCGGATGTGAGCGCCACGGATTACCTGGCCGAGACCTCCCTCTATTGCATCTGCGAGGGCAAGGAACGGGAATTGATCTGGCGGTCTCTCATCCATATCGCCAATCCGAAGAACCCAACCCGCGCCATGCGGGAATACAGCAACCTGGTGCTTCAGGAAATGGAAGAGCAGCAAATAATCCTGGGGACCGAGGTATTCTGAGGTTTACAGCAGCGGACTGATGGTGCGGGCGGCTCCTTCCGCCAAACGGTAGGTCCAGGGCCTGCGTTCAAACAAGTCCGGATCCACCTCCAGGCTTTTCCGGCTGTCTTCCAGGAAGTCCTCCCGCAATGCTTTTGCCGTTGCCTCGTCATAGATAACGGCATTTACCTCGTAGTTATGCTGAAAACTTCGGTCGTCCACATTGGCCGTGCCGATGGTTGAAATCTTGTCGTCTACGGTAATGATCTTACTGTGCAGAAACCCTTCCGGATAGCGGAAGATGCGTATCCCCGCCTTCAGGAACCGTTGGAAATAAGACTGTACGCACCAATTGACCAATTTGCTGTCCGCCTTGGCGGAAACCAGTACACGTACGTCCACGCCGCTCATGGCGGCCGTTTGGAGTGCAGTTTGTATGGCCTGGGACGGGATCAGATACGGATTGGTGATGTAGATGTGGTGCCGGGCCCCGTTGATCAGGGAAAAATACAATTGTTCCATTAGTGGAAAATTGTCATCCGGGCTCGTGGCGAGGATTTGTACGGGCGTTTTACCTTTTGCCGGTGGCGGTTGTTTCTCGGGCAGGTCTACGCTCAGGCCGCTGACCATTTCCCAGTCGTTCAGGAATACCGTATCCAGGTGCCGGGCCGCGCTGCCTTCTACCATCATATTCATGTCGTGCCACATGCCCAGGCGTTTATCGCCTTTAATGTACTTGTCCGATACGTTGATGCCGCCGGTAAAGGCTGCCTGGCCGTCTACGACGATGATTTTCCGGTGATTCCGGTAATTGAGGGAGACCAGGAATTTGCCAAAGCGGAACGGCAGGAAGGCATAGGCCTCTATCCCTACCAGGGCGAGTCGCTTGAGATAGGATTTGCTCAGGGAATAACTGCCGATACTGTCGTAAATCAGGCGGACTTCCACTCCTTGCGCCTCCTTTTGGGCCAGCAGGCGAAAGAGACGCTCTGCGAGTTCGCCCTCCTCGAATATGTAATATTGGATGTGGATGGTCTTTTGTGCTCGTTCAAGCGCCTGAAAAATGCGGGTAAAGGTCTGTTCCCCATCCTTGAGAATGCTCACCCGGTTATCCGTACTCAGCGGGTA
>JBNKHB010000184.1:0-5529 GCA_050290125.1 Robiginitalea sp. | reverse complement strand
GGGGAGCTCATCTCGGCAAGGCTGGTCACCAAACTACTGATCGGCAAGGGGGTAAAGGCGGAAATGCTGGATGCTCGCGAACTGATCCGTACCGATTCCGCATACGGGAACGCCCAGGTGATCGAGCACCCTTCGAGGGAGCTGGTGACCCGTCGCTTTAATTCGCTTTCCCCGGATACGGTCCCGATCGTCACCGGGTTCATCGCTTCCAACGCCATGGGTGATACCACCACTTTGGGAAGGAACGGCAGTAATTATACCGCTTCGCTGCTGGCGAATTTCCTGGATGCGGACGAACTGGAGAATTACACGCATGTAAACGGGATCTATACGGCCAACCCGGACCTGGTTCCGGAGGCGCGCCGCATCGAGCAGCTTTCGTACAGCGAGGCGAATGAACTGGCCAATTTCGGGGCTACCATCCTGCACGCCAAGACCATCATCCCGCTGTTGGAGAAAAACATTCCGCTGCGCATCCTCAATACTTTTGACGATGACAACACCGGGACGCTGATCAGCGCCAAACCCAGCCAGGGAGGGATCCGTTCCCTTTCCGTGATCGAGAAGGAGGCCCTGATCCATCTGGAAGGCAGGGGCCTGCTCGGGAAGGTGGGGGTGGATGCCCGCATCTTCAAGGCGATGGGCCAGAGCGGCGTGAACGTGGGGATCATCTCGCAGGGTTCCTCGGAGCGGGGGATTGGCCTGGTGGTGAAGGCCGACAAGGCCGAACGTGCCAAGGCCGCCCTGGAGGCGGAATTCGAGGAGGATTTCCGCAAGCAGGACATCAACCGGATCACCATTACGGCCGATGTAGCGGTCATTTCCATCATCGGGCAGGACCTGAGCACCTTCCACAAACCCTATAGCGCGCTGATCCGCAACCAGGTGGTGCCGCTGCTATTCAATAACACGGTAACCGGCAAGAACGTTAGCCTGGTGGTGCGCAAATCGGATATGCTCAAGGCCCTGAACGTGATTCACGGACAGATCTTCGGGATCAGTAAAAAGGTGAACCTCGCCATATTCGGGATCGGCAATGTGGGCGGAACGCTGCTGGACCAGATCCAGCGATCGGCCGCCAAGATCGAAAAGCGCAAGGGGATCCACCTGAATGTCTTTGCCATTGCAAATTCCTCCAAGCTGCTGCTGGATCACAAGGGTATCGGCAAAAGCTGGCGGACCCGGCTGGAGAAACAAGCGGAAGGGTACCAGCTCAGCACGTTGTTCGACTATACGCGTACCCACCATCTGGAGAACCTCATCGCCGTGGATAATACGGCCAGTGAGGAATTCGTGGCGCATTATTTCGAGTTCGTGGAAAACGGCTTCGACCTGGTCTCTTCCAACAAGGTCGGCAATACGCTGGGTTACGATTTTTACAGCCTGCTCCGCGACGAACTGGAAAAGCACCAGAAACAATACCTGTACGAAACAAATGTAGGGGCCGGATTGCCGCTGATCGACACCATTGCGCTGTTGCACCTGTCCGGGGAGAACATCACCCGGATCCGCGGGGTATTCTCGGGCTCCCTCAGCTACCTTTTCAATACCTTTTCGGAGGAGGAGACCTCCTTTTCGAGCATCCTGCAGGAGGCCAGGGAAAAGGGTTACACCGAACCGGACCCACGGGAAGACCTCTCCGGCAGTGACGTGGGTCGCAAGTTGCTCATCCTGGCACGGGAGCTGGACCTGAAAAACGAGTTCTCCGATGTCTCCATCCAAAACCTCATCCCGGAGGCCCTTCGGGACTGCAGCCTGCAGGAATTCCTCAGCCGAAGCGCAGAGCTGGACCCGGTGTACGAGGCGGTGAAAAGCGCTCAGAAGCCGGGGCATGTCCTTCGTTATGTGGGAGACCTTTCGGGGGATCTGCAGCAGGACAAGGGCCGCCTGGAGGTGAAACTCGTGTCCGTGCCATCCCAAAGTCCGCTGGGACGGATCCGGGAGGCGGATTCCTTGATAGAAATCTACACCGAATCCTACGGGAAACACCCATTGGTCATCCAGGGTGCCGGCGCAGGCGCCGCCGTAACCGCACGCGGGGTTTTCGGGGACATCCTTCGCATTGCGGAAAAAGGTTATGCCGACTAAGATCTAAATGCCAATATGAAGAAAAGAAAACCGGAAACGGACGCCATCCGTACCCAACTCCCCAGAACCGAATTTCTGGAGCATTCCGTACCCCTCTACCTGAGTTCGAGCTTTGTCTTTGAGGATGCGGAGGACATGCGCGCCTCCTTTGCCGAGGAAAAGGACCGAACCATCTATTCGCGTTACGCCAACCCGAATATTTCGGAGTGGATCCAGAAGGTGTGCCTGATGGAAGGGGCGGAAAGCGGCTTTGCCTTCGCCTCGGGGATGGCGGCGGTCTTCTCCACCCTGGCCGCCTTGCTGGAAAGCGGGGACCATATCGTTTCGGCGCGTTCCGTCTTCGGATCGACCCATACGCTGTTCACGCAGATCCTTCCGAAATGGAACATCGGGCACTCGTATTTCAGATACGACCGCCTGGAGGAGATCGAGTCGCTGATCACGCCGAACACGCGTATCCTGTATGCCGAATCGCCCACCAATCCGGGCGTGGACATCCTGGACCTGGAGGCCTTGTCCGTTATCGCAAAGAAACACGGGCTGCTGCTGGTGATCGACAATTGTTTTGCCACGCCGTATCTGCAACAACCCATCAAGTTCGGGGCCGATCTGGTCATCCACTCGGGCACCAAGCTCATGGACGGGCAGGGGAGGGTGCTGGCCGGGATCACCGTTGGCCCGGCGGAGCTCATCGATAAGATCTACCGCTTTGCCCGGATCACCGGGCCGTCGCTCTCGCCCTTTAATGCCTGGCTGCTGTCCAAGAGCATGGAAACCCTTGCGGTGCGGGTAGACCGGCATTGCCGCAATGCGCTGGAGGTAGCCGAATTCCTAAGTGGCCACCCCGCCGTGAACCGCGTGAAATACCCGTTCCTGCCATCCCATCCCCAGTACGATCTGGCCCGCAAACAAATGAAGGCGGGCGGTTGCGTGGTGGCCTTTGAGGTAAAGGGAGGCCTGGATGCCGGCCGCAGGTTCTTTGACCGGATCCGGATGTTGTCGCTTTCTGCAAACCTGGGGGATACCCGGAGTATCGTGACGCACCCGGCCTCCACGACCCATAGCAAACTCAGCCGCGAGGAGCGGCTGGATTGCGGCATCACCGACGGGATGGTGCGGGTGTCCGTGGGGCTGGAACACCCCGACGATATCTGCGCGGATCTGGCACAGGCACTGGAAGGGATATAGGGCCAGATACCCCTATTTTTCCTATCTTAGCTAAATGCTTTCCAAGAAGACCAAGTACGGCCTGAAGGCCCTGACCTTCCTGGCCGAACGCAAGGACCGGCAACCCGTTCAAATTGCCGAAATCGCCCGATGCGAAAATATTTCTCAGAAGTTCCTGGAGAGCATTCTCCTCACGCTTCGCAAGAACGGTTTTTTAGGCTCCAAGAAGGGCAAGGGAGGTGGTTATTACCTGATCAAGGATCCCTCGGAAATCCGGATGACCAGCGTGATGCGGGTCCTGGAAGGTCCCATCGCCATGGTGCCCTGTGTGAGCCTCAACTTCTACGAACACTGCGACGATTGCCCGGACGAAGCCAGTTGTTCGGTGCACAAACTCATGCTTGCCGTTCGCGACAGCACCCTGGAAGTCTACCGCAATCATACCCTGGCCGACATCCTCTGAGACCCTGCCGTATCTCAATGATTAAGGAAATAAGACTTGAAAATCCTTCAATTTTAAGGGGCAAATCTTAATAATCTATTAAAACTATAGGATAAATATAAAGTTTATCGATTTTTAACGTTATCTATTGAAAAAGAAGCGTAGATTTGTTTACTCTAGTAAGTCAATAGGTTAATACCGGAGCTATGAACATCAGCGAAGAACAGATCAGTCACCTGAATCACCAGTTAAAGGGTATCCCGCCGGAAGAGATCATTTCATGGGCCGTTGAGCGCGCAAAGCGCCCCGTGCTCACTACCAATTTCCGGCCGTACGAAGTGGCCATCCTCCATGCGGTTACGGATATTGACCGCAGCATCCCGGTTGTGTGGTGCGATACCGGTTACAATACCCCGCAGACCTACCAGCACGCCGAGGAACTGATCTACCGCCTTGGATTAAATGTTCACCTGTATGTGCCCAAGCAAACGGCAGCGCACCGCAGTGCGGTGATGGGGATCCCGGAAATTGACGATCCCCGGCACAAGGAATTTACCGAACAGGTCAAACTGGAGCCTTTCCGACGTGCGATGAAGGAGCACAAGCCCGATGTGTGGTTCACCAACCTGCGCCGGGGGCAAACCGCCCACCGCGACAGCCTGGACATTCTCAGCCTGAGCCAGGACGGCGTGCTAAAAGTGAGCCCGTTCTACTATTGGAGCGATGCCGAACTCGATGTTTACCTGAAACAGCGGGGCCTTCCCAACGAATTCAAATACTTTGACCCGACCAAAGTCCTGGAGAACCGGGAGTGCGGTCTGCATACCTGATACTTCTTTCCGGATCTGATGGCCGGTAAAGGTATTGGACATAAATCTATATACCCCATAGGATAACTTATATATGAAGAGCTTCCAAACCGAAATCGAGGACCCGATCGTAGAACAGGACATCATCGACCTGGATCGCAAGATCCGAAAATTCAGGGACGGGGACATGGACGAAGAGAAGTTCAGGTCGTTGCGCCTGGCGCGCGGCGTATACGGGCAACGCCAACCCGGCGTACAAATGATCCGGATCAAATTGCCTTACGGGAAGGTCACTTCCAGACAACTCTCCCGTATCGCGGAGGTTTCGGACACTTATTCCACAGGAATCCTTCATATTACTACAAGACAGGACATCCAGATCCACTATGTGGACCTGGAGCGCACCCCTGAGCTGTGGGCCGAGCTCGAAAAGGACCAGGTAACCCTCAGGGAAGCCTGCGGAAATACGGTCCGGAACGTTACGGCCAGTGAAACGGCCGGTATCGATCCGGAAGAGCCCTTTGACGTGTCACCTTATGCACAGGCGGTATTCGAATATTTCCTGAGGAACCCGATCGGGCAGGAAATGGGACGTAAATTCAAAGTTTCCTTTTCTTCCAGCGACTCCGATACCGGGCTTTCCTATATGCACGACCTGGGATTCATCGCGCAGCTGCGCGATGGAAAACGCGGGTTTAAGGTGTTGGTAGGCGGTGGCCTCGGGGCGCAGCCCCGGCACGGTGACCTGCTGTACGAATTTTTGGCGGACGACGAGATCGTGCCGCTGATGGAACGCGTGATCCGGGTCTTTGACCGCTACGGCGAGCGCAAAAGCCGCGCCAAGGCCCGGATGAAATTCCTTTTGAAGGACCTGGGGCTGGATGCCTTCCGCGAACTGCGTGAAGAAGAAACACCCGCCTTGCCGCAACAGCGCTACCCGATCGATCACGCTGCCTATCCGGTTGCCCTGCCCGCCGAAGCGGCGCCGGCAAATCCCGATTTGACCGGCGATGCCGGTTACCT
>JBNKHB010000183.1:0-5534 GCA_050290125.1 Robiginitalea sp. | reverse complement strand
ATAATTAACAGTTGGCTTAATTATTCATTCTTTACTGTGGAGGTGGTGAATTTGGTAATGCCACAGCAAATATACAGTTTTTTTGTTCATAACCTAATGTTAAAGGCCCTGTTTACGGGTTCCGGATACGGCTTCCGAAAGCATCCGATAACCGGGATTTCCCTACCATATTATTGTGTACTTTGAGGCCGTTTTAAGATCACATTCAATACGTGAGGAAGAAAATAACGCTTAAACATATTGCAAGGGAGCTCGATGTAAGCATCTCCACGGTCTCCAAGGCGTTGAAGAACAGCGACGAGATCAGCAGGGATACCAAGGAGAAGGTGCAGGCTTTTGCGCGCCTTTACAATTACAAGCCGAACAACATTGCGATCAGCCTGAAGAATAAGCGCACCAAGAATATAGGCGTCATTATTCCGGACATCGTGCACCACTTTTTCACCACCGTTTTCAGGGGAATTGAGAAATACGCCAACGCGCGGGGATACAATGTGATCGTCTGCGTTTCCGACGAATCCTTTGATAAGGAGGTGATCAATATGGAACTCCTGGCCAACGGCAGCATCGACGGGTTTATTATGGCGCTGTCCGCCGAAACCCAGCTCAAACGGGATTTTGCCCATTTGCGCGAGGTGACCGACCAGGGGATCCCATTGGTATTGTTCGACCGGATCACAGATGAGATCGATTGTGATAAAGTCATCATTGACGATCGCCAGGCAGGCCTTGAGGTGACCGAACGCCTGATCAACAGCGGCCGCAAACGGATCGCCCTGTTCACCACGGAGAGCTACCTGAACGTAAGCGCCAAACGGGAGGAAGGCTATCGGCTGGCCCTTCAACAGCACGGGATGCCCGTGGACGAAGCCCTGATCCTGCGACTCCCTTTCCAGTTCGAGGAGGAGACCATCAGCCGGGATTTCATCGATTCCATGGATTTTGACGCCATCCTGAGCGTAAACGAGATTTTTGCCATCCGAGGCATGCGCCTGGCCCGCCAGAAAGGACTCCGGGTGCCGGAGGACGTTTCCGTTATCGGGTTTACCAATGGCATCCTTTCCCGCTACTCGACGCCCTCACTGACTTCGGTGGCACAGCACGGCGAACGCATGGGCGAGACAGCGGCCGCGATGCTCATAGCCAAGGTGGAGCAGGAGTACGATGAAACGGACCCGACCAGTTACCGGACCGAAGTGATCCCGATATCGCTGGTGGAACGGGAATCCACCCACCTCTCTTAAACCACCGTTCCCGCTGCGGGCCCTTCGATTTTTGCCCGGGGCTAAGCCCGCTTTAAATTCCTTATCTATATTTGGGACCGCAGGGGCCTGTTGCCCCTGATCCTTTAGACAACCGAATGAACGCATTTATTTTTGACCTGGACGGGGTGATCGTGGACACCGCCAAATATCATTTCCTGGCCTGGAAACACCTGGCGGATGAGCTGGGCATCCCCTTTACCGAAGAAGATAACGAACGATTTAAAGGTGTCAGCAGGGTGCGATGCCTTGAAATCCTTTTGGAAATGGGGGGGATGGAGGTCTCCAAAGACCAATTTGATACCTGGCTCCGCGAAAAAAACGAGGATTATCTGAATTATATCGACCGGATGGACGCCTCCGAGATCCTTCCCGATGTGCCCAAGATCCTCAATTACCTCAAAGAGCGGGAGATTCCGATGGCACTCGGGTCGGCAAGTAAAAATGCCATCCCCATCCTTCGGAAAGTGGAATTGATGTCGTATTTTAAAACCGTTGTGGACGGCAATGAGGTAACCAAAGCCAAACCGGACCCGCAGGTATTCAATCTGGCGGCCGAACGCCTCGGTGTGGCAGCTTCCCAATGCGTTGTTGTGGAAGATGCCCTAGCCGGCATCGATGCCGCCAATGCGGCAGGGATGTACAGTATCGGTATCGGAGACGGCGAAGTGCTGACGCATGCCGACAGGGTATTCCGCGATTTTACGGAGATCGACCTTTCGTATATCGATCAATTGCTCAGAAAAGAACCAAAAGCATAAATATGCATCAGGATTATATCAAACCGGACCCCTGGTCCATCATCGAAGAAGGCTACGAGCCCGGGCACGTAAAAGCTTCGGAAAGTCTGTTCAGCCTTGGAAACGGGGCCATGGGCCAGCGCGCTAATTTTGAGGAGGGCTACAGCGGCCCGACCTTTCAGGGCAGCTATATCGGAGGGGTGTACTACCCGGATAAGACCCGGGTGGGCTGGTGGAAGAACGGCTATCCGGAATATTTTGCCAAGGTGTTGAACGCACCCAATTGGATCGGGATCGACGTGGAGATTGCCGGCGAGGCGCTGGATCTCAATGCCTGCGATGAGGTTCGCGAATTCCGCCGGGAATTGAATATGAAGGAGGGTTGGTACCAGCGCAGTTTCAGGGCCCGGCTCAGGAACGGCACCGAGGTGGCCGTGGAAGCCACCCGCTTCCTTTCCATGGATCACGACGAGGCAGGCGCCATCCGTTACGCCGTTACCCCGCTCACGTCCGGCGCTGCCATCAGCATGGAGCCCTATCTGGACAGCGGCATCACCAATGAAGACACCAACTGGGACGATCCGTTCTGGGAGACCACCGGCGTTCATACAAAAGGCTCCAGGGCATTTATCGAAGCCCATACCCTTAAAACACGCTTCCACTCCTGCACCTTTATGGAGGCCCGGATGGAGCTGAACGGCGAAGCCGTGAATGCCGAGCCGGAAGTCCGCCAGTCTGAAAAGCGGATCGGGCATCGCTATGCTGCGGAGGTACCCGAAGGCCAGACCCTGGTCCTTTATAAATTCGGCGGGTATGTGATCGATTTGAACCATCCGGCAGATGCGCTGGTCAAGGCTGCGGATTCCGTCCTGGATCAGGTGGCTTCCCTGGGTTTTGATGCCTTGTTGGATTTACAGAAGAAAGCATGGGCGGCCGTCTGGGAGATGAGTGATATTGCCATCGAAGGGGACGTAAAGGCCCAGCAAGGCATCCGCTTCAACATCCTGCACTTGAATCAAACGTACACCGGCCGTGATTCCCGGCTCAATATCGGCCCGAAAGGCTTTACAGGGGAGAAATACGGGGGGAGTACCTATTGGGACACCGAGGCGTATTGCATCCCATTCTATATGGCCACGAAGGATCAGCATGTGGCGCGGAACCTGCTCACCTATCGGTACAATCACCTGCAAAAGGCCATCGAGAATGCCGAAAAACTCGGCTTTTCAAACGGGGCGGCCCTGTATCCGATGGTGACCATGAACGGGGAGGAATGCCACAACGAATGGGAGATTACCTTTGAGGAGATCCACCGGAACGGTGCAATCGCCTTTGCCATCTATAACTATTACCGGTATACGGGCGATTACAGCTACATTCCGGAAATGGGCCTGGAAGTCCTTATCGGTATCGCCCGTTTCTGGCATCAGCGCGCCAATTTTTCAGAGCTCAAGAAGAAGTACGTGATCCTGGGGGTAACCGGGCCGAACGAGTATGAGAACAATGTCAGCAACAACTGGTATACCAACTACATTGCACGCTGGTGCATCCGCTACTGCCTGGAGCAGTTGGACAAGGTAGAGGAGGGGTATCCGGAGGATTACAAACGCATTGTGGGGATGACGCGCCTGGAAAAGACGGAGACCGAGGCCTGGAAGAAAGTGGCGGACCACATGTATTTCCCTTTCTCGGAGGAGCACAACGTATACCTCCAACAGGATGGATTCCTGGATAAGGCACTCATTCCCGTATCCGATCTGGACCGCAAGGAACGCCCGCTCAATCAGAAATGGAGCTGGGACCGAATCCTTCGATCCCCTTATATCAAGCAGGCCGATACGCTGCAGGGATTCTATTTCTTCGAGGATCAGTTCACCGAGGAAGAACTGGAGCGCCATTTTGATTTCTACGAACCCTTTACGGTCCACGAATCCTCTTTGTCGCCCTGCGTGCATTCCATTCAGGCGGCTAAACTGGGACGGATGGAACAGGCCTATAATTTTTACCTGCGCACCTCCCGCCTGGATCTGGACGATTACAACAAGGAAGTGCACGAAGGCCTGCACATTACCTCCATGGCCGGTACCTGGATGAGCATTGTGGAAGGTTTCGGGGGCATGCGGGTGATCAATGACAAACTTTCCTTCAACCCGCGGATCCCCGAAGAATGGGATTCCTTCTCTTTTAAGATCAACTTCCGCCAACGGATCCTGAAAGTGACGGTCACCGAATCGGGATGCCATTTTGAGCTGGAGGGCAAAGAGGAAATGTCTATCCGCCTGAACGGCAAGAAAGTGGTCCTGGAACCCGGCAAACGCACGTCCGCCTGAGATGTTGGCGGGGAAAGGCAGAAAAACGGCCTTTGCGGTGGTTTTTTTGCTGTTGGCATGGCACATGAGCAGCGCACAACTCCAGACAGCGGATATCCGCATCGAACCGCCTAACTGGTGGACGGGCATGCAGCGCAGCGAGCTGCAACTGATGTTGCATGCTCCCGGCATTGCGGATTATACCGCATCCCTTGAACACCCCGGCGTACGCCTGGCAAGACAGCAAGGCGGGGACAGCCGGAACTACCTTTTCCTGGACCTGGAGATCGGTCCCGAGGCGGAATCCGCTGTGCTTTCGCTGAAGCTGGACCTTTCGGGTAAGCCATCATTGCAACTGCCCTTTTCTTTACTGCCCCGCGAACGGGCGGCTGAAGATCTTGTGGGGTTTGACGCCTCGGACGCCGTCTATCTGATCACCCCGGACCGCTTTGCGAACGGGGATCCCGGCAACGACTCCATCCCAGGGATGCGGGAGACGGCTGTGGACCGCAAGGATGATTACGGCCGGCACGGGGGTGATCTCCGCGGCATCCGCGAGCACCTGGACTATATTTCTGAGATGGGATTTACGGCCATCTGGCCTACCCCCCTCCTGGAGAATGACATGCCCGAGGCCTCCTACCACGGGTATGCGATCACGGACTACTACCGGGTGGACCCGCGTTTCGGCACCCTGGAGGAATACAAGGCATTGGCACGCGAAGCCTCGGAGAAGGGCATCAAACTTATCATGGACCAGGTGGTGAACCACTGCGGGCTATACCACTGGTGGATGGAGGACCTCCCCTTTGCGGACTGGATCCATTACCAGCAAGCCTGGCAGCGCGGCGAATCACCTAAATTGACCAACCACCGGCGCACGGTGAATCAGGATCGCTATGCCAGCGAGGCGGACCGGGAACTGATGGACCAGGGCTGGTTCGTCCCGAGCATGCCGGACCTGAATCAGAAGAACCCGTTTCTGGCCACCTATCTGATCCAGAACAGTATCTGGTGGGTGGAAACCCTGGGATTGGGCGGCATACGACAGGACACCTACCCGTATCCGGACAAGGATTTCCTGGCCGATTGGGCGCGCGCCATTATGGAGGAGTACCCCCATTTCAATATCGTGGGGGAAGAGTGGAGTTATAACCCGCTGCTGGTGGCCTACTGGCAGGACGGCGGGCAGAACCGGGACGGGTACCGGTCCCACCTGAAGA
>JBNKHB010000182.1:0-5543 GCA_050290125.1 Robiginitalea sp. | reverse complement strand
ATTTTCGGTGTTGAACTCTTGGTCATAGATGCCGAAACACGCCTCCGCGACCTCAAGGACCGAATCCGCGCCAATGAAGCCTATTACCACCTGTTCCAACACGGAATGTAATCTGATAATTGAAAACAAAGCCTATGAAATTCTTTCGAAACCTTGCCGTTCTCGCCGCAACATGTATTTTGGCCCTGACGGCCATCCAGTGTAAAGGAGACGGAAAGGCTCCTCAAACCGAAACCGACATGAAAGACTCCGCTTCCGAGCTGACACGAGTTGAATCCAGGATTTACGGCACCTTGCCGGATGGCCGTGTTGCAACCTTATACACCCTTCGCAATGCAGCCGGAATGGAAGTGGACATTACCAACTACGGAGGGATCATCACCCGCTGCACCGCGCCGGACCGCAATGGTGAGTATGCGGATGTTGCCCTTGGCTTTGACAGCCTGCAACCTTATGTGGAGGGCAATCCCTTTTTCGGGGCGCTGGTAGGACGGTACGGCAACCGGATCGCAAAAGGCAGGTTCTCCCTGGATGGGGAGACCTACGAACTGGCCACCAATAACGGCGAAAACCACCTGCACGGGGGGAACAAAGGCTTTGACAAAGTTTTGTGGGAGGCCAGGGACAAAGCTTCGGATGACCGGGCGGCCGTTATCCTCACCTACCGCAGTCCGGACGGGGAGGAAGGCTATCCCGGCAACCTCAGCTGCAGCGTAGCTTATACGCTCTATGACGACAATTCGCTGGAGGTGAGTTACCAGGCGGTAACCGACAAGCCCACTGTGGTCAACCTCACCCAACACAGTTATTTCAATCTTTCAGGGGATTTTGGCACCCCGATCACCGACCATGTGATGTACCTGAATGCCGACGCCTACCTGCCGGTGGACCAGGGCCTGATCCCGACCGGGGAACTCCGGCCGGTGGAGGGTACCCCCTTTGATTTCAGGGAAGCCAAACCTATCGGGCGGGATATCGACGCCGATGATCCCCAACTGGCCGTTGGCGGGGGATACGACCACTGCTGGGTGTTGAACGAAGGGGATTCGGACCTTACCCTGGCGGCGACGGTGGTCCATCCGGGTAGCGGTCGGCAATTAGAAGTTCTTACGAGCGAGCCCGGGGTACAGGTCTACACCTCCAATTTCCTGAATGGCTCGGTCATTGGGAAAGGCGGCGTCCCGGCAGGGCACCGCAGCGGCTTTTGCCTGGAAACGCAGCATTTCCCCGACTCCCCCAACCGTGAGGAATTCCCATCCACGCGGCTGGATCCCGGCGAGACCTACCAAAGCCGTACCGTCTTTAGATTCACAACCAACCAAGCCAACTAAACGATGAATACACTGGATACTTTCGACTGGATCACGATTTCCCTGTATTTCCTGGTCCTGCTCGGAATCGCCGTATGGGTGATCCGCAGGAAAAAGGAAAATACGGAGGATTACTTTCTGGCCGGCCGGAATGTGGGTTGGTTTGTGGTGGGCGCCTCCATCTTCGCCTCCAATATCGGCTCGGAACACGTCGTGGGACTCGCCGGGACTGGCGCGGGCGACAAACTGCCCTTGCTTATCTACGAGATCCACGCCTGGATCGTGCTGATGCTCGGATGGGTTTTCCTGCCCTTCTATGCGCGTGCCGGGGTCTTTACCATGCCGGAATTCCTGGAGAAGCGCTTCGATGCGCGGTCGCGATGGATCCTTTCGGTCTTTTCCATCGTGGCATACATCCTGACCAAGATCTCCGTTACCATCTACGCCGGGGGCGTGGTGGTATCCGCACTGCTGGGGATCGATTTCTGGACCGGCGCGATCGCTACGGTGGTCCTTACCGGGATCTATACCGTCCTGGGCGGGATGCGCGCGGTGGTGTATACGGAAACGCTACAGGCCATTGTGCTGGTAATAGGCGCGGCGGCCCTCACGCTGATAGGGCTCAATGCCGTGGGCGGATGGGAAAGCATGAAGGAAACCGTTACTCCCGAATACCTGAATATGTGGCGCTCGGCAACCGATGCGGAATACCCGTGGCCCTGGTTGCTCGCCACCAGTACCATTGTTGGGATCTGGTACTGGTGCACGGACCAGTACATCGTACAACGCGCCCTAACCGCCAAATCCATCAAAGACGGCCGCCGGGGGACCATTTTCGGGGCGCTGCTGAAACTCATGCCCGTCTTCCTTTTCCTTATCCCGGGGGTCATCGCCTTAACCCTTAAGATGCGGGGGGAACTGGATTACGAGTCCGCGGATCAGGCCTTTCCCGTTTTGATGAGCAATTTGTTGCCCTCCGGGCTGCGCGGCCTGGTCGCCGCCGGGCTGCTGGCGGCCCTGATGAGTTCGCTGGCATCGGTCTTTAATTCCTGCTCCACCCTGTTTACCGTGGATATCTACAAGAAATTACGACCCAACACACCCGAGAAGAAACTAGTGCGTACCGGGCAGGTGGCAACGGTCATCGTGGTCTTGATCGGAATCGTCTGGATCCCGATCATGGCCAATATTTCCGGGGTGCTTTACGAATACCTGCAGAGCGTGCAGTCGTATATCGCCCCGCCCATAACCGCGGTATTCCTGCTGGGGATCTTCCACAAGCGGATCAATGCCCAGGGGGCCTTTGTGACCCTGATCGCAGGCTTTGTGATCGGAGCCCTGCGCATCGTGCTCGAACTCTCCAAGGACAACCTGGAACCGGGCGGGATCCTGCACACCATCGGGGCGACCAATTTCCTCATTTTTGCCGCCTGGTTCTTCCTGTTCTGCGTGGGCCTGCTGGTTGCGGTGAGCCTGATGACCAAGGCGCCTGCGCCGGAGAAGGTCGCCAACCTAACCTATTCAACGATTTCCACAGAGGAAAAACAGCGGAACAAAGCCAGCTACAATTGGAAGGACATCCTGGTTACGGTCTTTGTCCTGGCAGTTGTTATCTGGGTAATGGTGACATTTGACGGATCTTAAAAGAACGGCACGACCAAGCAATATTCGGAAACGCCCTACGGGGCGTTTTCCTTTGGCCGCAGCCCTGATCATTCCGGTGGTTTTCAGAGGTTGCCCCATGCGATAGAAAGCGTTACATTTAAGGACCTAACCCGTTAATACCCGCTCCTATGCGCAGCCTGCTGTGCATTATTACGATTGGATGGTTGTCCGTGACGTCCCTGTCGGCACAGCAATCACCGCTGGACAGCCTTCGCAGCATCTGGCAGAACACGGCCCTGTCGGACAGCACGCGCTATGAGGCAGGCCTGGATGCCTTTTTGCTGCAAATGCGCTCCAGTATGGAAAAGGCGCGGGAATTGGGTTACGAACTACTCTCCTTTTCCGAAAAGGCCGATAAAGACGAGTGGCGGGCTACCGTCCTGAAATTCATCGGGAACACCCACGCCATCCAGGGGGATTTCCCGGAGTCCCTGGAATACTTCCTGAAAAGCCATGCCATTAATCGCCAGCGCAATGACAGTACGGCCATGGCGATCACCTACAGCAATATCGGCACGGTCTATTACGAAATGGGGAATTACACCCAGTCTGCGGAAAACCTCCTCGAAAGCCTGAGGTATTCGGAAATACTTGGCGATTCGGCCAATCTCTCGCGGGTTACCAACAATCTGGGCAACCTCTATACCAAGATTGGGGTGGCGGATACGGCCAAGGCCATGGAATATTACCGCTACAGCCTGAGGATCAAGAAGCTATTGGGCACCCGGCAGTCGCTTTCCTATGTTTATAACAACATCGGGCTGGTCTTAGCGGAGATGGGGTTGCTGGAAAAGGCCGTCGCCTACCTGGACAGCAGCGCCACCCTGGCCCGGGAATTGGGGGACCAATCCGCTGTTGCGCGTGCGTATTCCAATATGGGAGACGCGTATCGGAAGAACGGAGATCCGGCCAGGGCGATCCCCTACCTGGACCAAAGCATCGGGATCAAGTCGCAACTGGAAATTCAGGACGGGCAGGAACATTCGTATTTGTACCGGGGACAGGCCAACCTGGACCTGGGCCGGTACAGGCGGGCCCTGGAGGATTGCCGGGAAAGCCTCCGTCTGGCCCGCGAGAACCAGGCCCTGGAGATACAGGAGGGCTCCTGCAACTGCATGAGCAGCGCCTACGAAGGGTTGGGCAATGCTACCGCTGCGCTCCGGTATTTCAAGGAGGGCGCGGCCCTTCGGGACTCCCTGGTCAATGATGAGAATTCCCGTGAAATTGCCAGGCAGGAACTCTCCTATCAATTCGAAAAACAACAGCTGGCAGACTCCCTGGCGAATATCCGGGAACAAGCCAGCCGGCAATTGGAATTTGAGCAGGACCTGAACCGCCAGCGCAACAAGTTCAATATTATCGTATTTGGGGGATTGGGACTGCTGTTGGTGCTCGGGCTTATCTGGCGTAACCGGCAGAAAAGCCGGAAACTCGAACAGCAGGAGGCCATGGTACACCGGCTGCAACAGGTAGATACCCTGAAGGATCAATTCCTGGCCAATACCTCGCACGAATTGCGTACCCCGCTTACCGGGATCATCGGCCTGTCCGAATCCCTTACGGACGGGGCCGCAGGCAAATTGCCAAAAGCCGCCGTGGATAACCTCAAAATGATCGCCAGCAGCGGCAGGCGCCTGTCCCACCTGATCAACGACATCCTGGATTTTTCCAAACTCAAGAACAAGGACCTGTTGTTGGCCGTTAGGGACGTGGACCTGAGGCCGCTGGTGAACATCGTCCTGAACCTACTGCGGCCGCTGGCAGCGGACAAATCCCTGGTGCTGGAGAACGCCGTGGACAGGGAACTTCCCATGGTACGGGCGGATGAGGACCGCCTGCAGCAAATCTTATACAACCTGATCGGCAATGCCGTTAAATTTACCGGGGAAGGAACGGTCACCATTGCCGCCGAACAGGAAGACGACATGATACGCGTACGGGTAACCGATACCGGGATCGGGATCAAAGAGGACCAAATAGGACGGATCTTTGAATCCTTCGAGCAGGGCGACGGCTCTGCGGAACGGGCCTATGGCGGCACGGGACTGGGCCTGTCCGTAACGAGGAAATTGGTGGAACTGCACGGAGGGACCATAGAAGTGCATTCCGAGCCCGGCAAGGGATCCGAATTCAGTTTCACCCTACCGGTAAGTAGCGCTGCACGAAATGAAGCAAGTCCGGATCAATCCGCCGAACGCCTGCAGAAACTCGTCGATCCGGAGCTGACCGAAACTACAACCTCGGAAGACCCTCCCAGTACTGCCGAAGGTCGGCAGATCCTGGTGGTGGATGACGAGGTAGTCAACCGCAGGGTCCTGACGAACTACCTCACGATGGGCGGCTATGAGGTGCTGGAAGCCTCCAATGGCGCAGAGGCCCTGGGTATCCTGGCCCGGTCCCCGCGGGTGGCCCTGGTCCTGCTGGATGTCATGATGCCGGGCATGAGCGGCTTTGAAGTCTGCCACATCATTCGCCAGAAGTTCACCCTGCACCAGCTGCCGATCCTCATGCTGACCGCTCGCAATCAAGTTCAGGACTTTGTCACTGCCTTTGAATCCGGCGCCAATG
>JBNKHB010000181.1:0-5568 GCA_050290125.1 Robiginitalea sp. | reverse complement strand
CAACGGGAACATGGCCGGCCAGGGTGCACTGATCATCGCACACGAAAATGTCCGTAAACGGATGGGAGCGCGTACGGATCGCGGGGATGGCCGTATCGTGGAGCCCGCTCCCTTTGCCGCCCGGCAAAAGATCACGTTCTCGGAGGCAATGACCATCCATCTGGACAGCACCCGCAGCATGCACATCATGCACGTGGACCCTTCCCACACGGATGGAGATTCCTACATCTATTTCCCCGAGGAAAATGTCATTCACATGGGGGATAATTTCATCGATGGCTATCCCTTTATCGACTTGCAATCGGGCGGGGATGTGGACGGTTTTGTCCGCAACCTGAATATGGTCCTCTTTATCATAGACGACCAGACGCGGATCATTCCGGGCCACGGTGCCGTCAGCAGCCGGGCACAACTGGTGGCTTTCCGGAATATGATCCAGGACATCCGCACCCTGGTGAAACAGGCCAAGGATTCGGGCAAGTCTATTGAAGAGACCCAGCAAATGAAGCTTACCGCACCCTGGGACGAGCAGTATTTCAAAGGCTTTATAGAACCGGACCGGCTGGTTGAGGCCATTTTTGCCTCCGTGGACTAAATCGATTGCGCTGAACCGGGTACTTGCAGTATCTTTACATTTTGTACTGCCAAATTCACTGGATTTCATGCCGCATGCCATTTCGCGGTTCCCGCGACACTCTTCTTTGCCGATTCTCCTGATCGGGTCCGTAGTCGTGTTCCTCACCTTTTTCAGTACCACGGCCCTGGCGCAGAATGCTCCTAGGCAGATTTCGGCGCATTATATCGATTCCCCGATTGAACTAGACGGCAAACTCGACGAGATTGATTGGAATATGACCGTCTCCAGTGGCAATTACACCCAATTCTTTCCCACCGACAGCCTGCCCGCAAAAACCCGTACGGAACTTCGTATCATGTATTCCGAAACCATGCTCTATGTTGGGATCCGGGCCTATATCAGCGGGACTGATTTTGTCGTCTCCTCCCTGCGCCGCGACTTCCGGGCCAGCAACAACGACAATGTAACGCTGATATTCGATACGTTCCAGGACGGCACCAATGCCTTCCTTTTTGGAGTAACCCCACTGGGCGTGCGGCGGGAAGCGCTGATCTCCAATGGGGGTTCCCGCCGTACCGATTTTAACCTCACCTGGGACATGAAATGGCTGGCCGAGACCAGCGTATCGGACGACCGTTATGAAATCGAAATGGCCATCCCGTTTACTTCGCTGAAGTTTCCGGAGGGAACGGATACCTGGCGTTTCCAGTCGTACCGATGGGATTTCCAGGAAAACGAACGCAGCGCCTGGTCACGGGTTCCCCAGAACCAGATCCCCATCAACCTGGCCTTTATGGGGGAACTCAAATTCGAACGCCCGCTGGGGAAATCCCGAACGCCGCTGGCGCTCATTCCCTATGTGAATACCCTGGCGGAACAGGATTTTGAAGGCGACGCTTCGGATGTGCGCCTGAAGGTGGGAGGCGATGCCAAAGTTGCCATCGGCAATGGGATGAACCTGGATATCACGCTCAATCCGGATTTCTCCAATGTGGAGGTTGACGATATCTTCACCAATCTCACCCGATTTGAGATATCCCTTCCGGAAAAGCGGCAATTCTTTATCGACAACAGCGACCTGTTTTCCGGCTTCGGCAGTTTTAGGGATGCGAACCCGTTCTTTTCCAGGCGGATCGGCATTGCCCGGGACACAGCGGACAACCTGATCGAGAACCGGATCCTGGGCGGGGTGCGCCTGAGCGGAAAACTCAGTCAGGACTGGCGGTTGGGATTCCTTAGCCTGCAGACCGACGAGGACCTTCCCAATGCCATCCCTTCCAACAACAATACGATGTTCGCGCTGCAGAAGCGCATGTTCTCCAGGTCCAACATCGGGATTTTCTGGGTAAATCGGGAGTCGTTCAAGGACTATGATTTCCTGGCGCCGGAAGACCGGTACAACCGGGTGATCGGGATGGATTATAACCTGGCGTCGGACAACGGCGTGTGGAACGGGAAATTTTACCTGCATAAGTCGTTCCAGCCCGGGGATTCCGAGGGTAACCTGTCCTCGCAGGCGTATATGGTTTACAATACGCGGAAGTACCGGATCGTTTCGGACTGGGTATATGTGGACGAGGACTTCCAGTCCGACCTGGGCTTTATCCCGCGGACGGACATCTTTAAGAACGGGACCGGTGTCAACCGCACCTTCTGGCCGCGTAGCGGGGCGATCAACAGCCACGAGCTGGGGATTGTTTCCATCATGTTCTTCCGGCCGGGCCTGGATATGAAGAAGACGGACCACACGCTTCGCTTCTCTTATGAGGCCCAATTCCGGAACCAGGCCAACCTGGCCTTGCGGTATTTCAATCGGTTTATTTTCCTGACGGACCCTTTCGATCCCACGGGTACGGACGGCGGCGTTGAGTTGCCCGGTGACGTGGGCTACCACTTCAACCAGGTGCGCGCCGAATTCCAATCGAACCAGGGGCGGGCGTTTAACTTTGCCCTGGAGGCGACCGCGGGCCATTTTTTCAACGGGAATTCGCAGAATATTGGCGGGGAGTTATTCCTGCGCCTGCAACCCAAAGCCCAGATAAGCCTGGCTTTCATTTACGACCGTATCCGGCTGCCGGACCCGTACCCGGATGCCGACCTTTGGCTGGTAAGCCCAAAAGTGGACATTACCTTCAGTAAATCCATCTTCTGGTCCACCCTGGTCCAGTACAGCAACCAGCGCGACAACCTGGGGATCAACTCGCGGCTGCAATGGCGGTTCGCCCCGTTGTCGGACCTTTATCTGGTGTATAACGACAATTACTTTACCGAACGCTTCGCGCCGCGCTACCGCTCCATCAACCTGAAATTGACATACTGGCTGAATATTTAGTCAGCCATGGGTACAGCCTGCTAATTTGACTGGGCCGCCAGCCACTCCATCACCGTCACCGGACGCTTGTTGAGCATCACCGGGCTGCCGTCGTAATCCAGGCGAGCCGTGTTGGCGTGGGAATAGATCCAGGACCAGTGGCCGCTGTACCGGAAATCCTCTCCGCCATACTGCCCGGTAATATCCGTTACGTGGTCGTAGTACGAAAAATGCAGGTTCTTCGCCCCGGCTGCCGTCAACCGCTCGTAGACCGGGACCACGGTCTCGCCCGGTATGGTTACCGGATCATCCTTGGAGTGGATAAACCAGATGGGAATATTGCGGATGCTGCGGATCTGGGCATCGCTGATATACTGCGAGCGGTAGGCCAGGGCGCTGATATAGCCGGCTGCAAAATAGCCCGGGTCCTTCAGCAGGAGTTTCAGGCTCATGTAGCCGCCATTGCTGCATCCCCCTAAGTAGATGCGGTCCGCGTCGATCTGTGGATTCGAGGAAACGTAGTTCTTGATCAGGGCCAGCAGGGCCTCATTGTAGATGTCTTCGGCATCGCCCCGGGTATAACCGCCGCCTTCACGGTTCATCCAGAAGGTCGGGGTTTGCGGAACCAGCACAAAGGCGCCGTCAAAGAGGGTCTGAATCTCGTCCGAGGCATAGTTGGCCGCCCGGTTCCCGAGGAGTGCGATGGTGGGGTCCGTTCCCCCTTCACCGCCCCCATGGAGCCAGATGATCAAGGGCTTCTTACCGGAACCCATGGCGGGTGCGTAGTCCGCGTAGGTCAGGGAAGTGCCGTTATGGGTAAACGTGCCGCTCAGGTCAAAACGATCGACCAGTGGCATGACCCTGCCTTTTTTCTGCGTCCAGGTCTTCAGGCTGGGGGTATGGGTAACGGCTACCGTATAGTCCACCCAGAAGTTGCCGCGAACGCGATCGTTGTTGGCGTATTGAAAGGGGGAGGTCAGCGACATGCCAGGCCCTACGGCCAGCACCAGGGTAACGTTTGTTCCGCTTTCCACCCGGTTGCCCTTGTCGTCCGATACATAGGCGCTCAGCACCGTCCGCTTTCCGGAGGCGGCGGCCTCAGGGATTTCCGTCAGGTCGGTACTTCTCGCGGCCAGCACCGAAAAATTGCCTGCCGGTACTTCGGAAAGGGTTTCGCCCATATCCAGGACAACTTTATTAACGGCCGGGCCCCAGTCAAAGCCTTCCACCACCAGGGTGTACTGGCCGGTACTGCCGGATTGACCGAAGGATAGGGATGCGAAGAGTAAGGCCAGGAGGCCCAAGAATTTTGTGATTCCAGTTTTCATTTGTGTCTGATTATTTAGTGTAGCATGTGGAAAAGCCGGTAAACCGGCTTTTTATTTGACCCGCTACCTGCCTTAAGGTTTAACGGGGATTCCGGATTTTACCAACGAAGTGGCCAGAATATACGCCCACGGATCAGAGACTCCACTTGTTCCCCACCTCCGAGAGTGGGATACAGCCTTTATAGGCGCCTGGAATGGGATCGTAGCTGAGTACGTTCTTGCCTATTTCCTCGGAAGAAGTGTAGGCCCAGACGGCCATGGATTTCAGCCCTCTATAGAAGCTAACCGGCTCTTGCTCACCGACTGCCGTACCCCATACGCCCGGGTTGTATTTACCGCCTTCGGCTTCCGCACGTGTCAGCGCGGCTTCGCGGTCCGTTTGGTTCAGTTCCGCAAAGGCATCCCCGAATGTCGTACGGCAGGAGTCATTAAACCGTGCAATCCCTTCCCGAACACTTTGCTGGGCGTCCGCATCGTATACGCGGGCAAAGACCTTGTCCATAAACAAGTCGGCTTTGACATCCAGGGCCCCCGGGGTATCGGTTTTTGGGAGCAGGGTGTCAACCAGGGAGGTAATGAATGCGGCCTCCTCCGAACTGAGGAATTCCGGTTGCCACTCCGGGCGCGATTCGCTTTTACAGGCCTGTAGCAGGGACAAAAGGGTAGGGGTGGCCAGGGCGGCCCCTGCCAGCATCCCGGTGGACTTCAGTGCGTTTCTTCGGTTCATCAGAGGTTCATTTTTTTAAGTTCGGAAACAGCGTGGTGGGCTGCACGGGCGGTAAGCGCCATATAGGTCAGCGACGGGTTGACGCAGGAGGAAGAGGTCATGCAGGCCCCGTCCGTAACGAATACGTTCTTGGCGGCGTGTACCTGATTGGTCCCGTTTAATACGGAAGTCTTCGGGTCCCGGCCCATCCGGGCGGTCCCCATTTCGTGGATCCCGTAGCCGGGCTCGTGTTCATTGTCAAAGCCCATGATATCCGTAAGGCCGGAGCGTTCCAGCATTTCCACCGCGTCCTTGCGGATCTGGCGGTTCAGGGCCTTTTCGTTCTCTTTGAATTCGCAGTCGATGGCCAGGGTGGGCTGCCCCCATTTGTCCAGGTTTTCCCGGTCCAGGGAAACCTGGTTCTCGTAGTAAGGCAGGCATTCCGAAAAGCCGGTGATAAAGAATTCCCAGGGCCCCGGCTTCAGCACTTGCTCCTTGAATTCCGCTCCGATCGCTTCGCTGTTGGCCGTGTTCCCGCCGCGATACGCGCCTCCCTGGAAACCGAAGCCCCGGACAAATTCGTCCGATTGCGGACCTCCTTCCAGATTCACGTAGCGCGGGATATAAATGCCATTCGGCCTGCGGC
>JBNKHB010000180.1:0-5582 GCA_050290125.1 Robiginitalea sp. | reverse complement strand
AAGGGGCAGAATATAGACGTTTTCTTTTACCACCACCATAAGAGCAAGAGCGGCCGTCAACTGGCCGAGCACATCCACCAGACCTTTCGGGAGAAGTATGCCAGGTACCAACCGGGACGGACCTACAGCGGCACCTTTGAAGACCGGAGCAACCTCTATCTGGTAAAAAACACGCTTCCGGCCACAGCCTTTATCGAGATCGGGAACATCCGCAATCAGCGGGACCAGCGGCGCATCCTTGACCCGGACAACCGGCAGGCGCTGGCCAATTGGATCTGCCAGGGATTGTTGCTGGATTACGAGTCCCGCTAGGGAAATCACGCAATTTTGCGCCGGTAATAGCGGTACAGGCTATCCGGCTTGGCTCCCAGATACTTCTTCAGGTGGATCACCCCAAAATAGTATTGCAGGCGCAGCACGCCAATGCGGCGGTATTTGCGCGCAGAAGTTACCACGCGCTGGGGCAGGACGGTAAAACCGGAATGCCGGCGCAGCCGGCCGATAAATTCATTGTCTTCATAGACCACGTATTCCTCGTCAAAGCCCCCCAATTGTCGGAATAAGCTGGCCGGCACGAACATGGACTGGTCCCCGCCCCTGCACAGCATCCATTTAAATCGGGTAAACCAGGCGAAAAATGCCAGAAGCCGGTTGGGCTCGTCGAAGCGCAGCCTGAAGCAACCCGCCTGGTGACCCCGATCCGCCGCTTGCAGCAGCAGTAAATCAAAGCCGGGCGGCGGGATACTGTCCGCGTGCAGGAAGTAAAGGATTTCTCCGAGGGCTGCGCGGGCCCCGGCATTCATCTGACGGGCGCGGCCGCACCCGGACCGAAGGACTATGGCGCCCAGACGCCGGGCCGCCTCGCGGCTGCCGTCCGTACTCCCGCCGTCCACAACAATGGTTTCGCAAACGGCCGAAGTCCGCTGAATTTCTTTAAGGTAAGGGAGCAGCTGCCCCAGCCCTTCCGCTTCGTTCAGCACCGGGATAATAACGCTGATGCGCTGGGATTCAGGGGCGGTTGAGGCTCCAGTCATAGGGGAGGAAATCGATTTTGGTGCCAGTGGGCAACGGGGATTCCAGATACGAATTGATATAGCTTAACAGGCTGCCACCGTTTGCGGTGAAATCTTCCCGATACCACTTAAAAATGCGCGACAAGGAGACATCTCCCGGGCGGACCCGGTTGCGCTTGGGGTCGTTGATGAAGTTGCGGGTTACCTCGTCGAGTTGCGCATCCAGCTTGTCCGCGGTAAAGGCATAGGGCTGCAGTACCGGGCAGGAAAACGAGGCACAATTAATGGCAAAGTGGATCCGCGGCTCTTCCATCTTGCGCAGGATTTCGTGTTCGAGCTCGTTGAGGGTTAATTCGGTATCACCTACCCGGAACAGCTTTTTCCCCCAGGGGTTCCGGATGCGGAGGATGCTCTCTACCGGAAAATGATCCAGGATCAGCCGAATGGTTACCGCGTTATACAGGTTGATGTAATAGGCCAGCTTTTCATTTCGGGACCAGGTATCGGCAGGAGGGGTAACCTCTAGATTGCGGATATAGGCTTCCAACGCGTCCCGCTGCAAGGCAAAACCGTTGTAATTCACGGTGCCGTCCGGGTACGTATTGTTTCGCAGCAGCGCATCCCAGGCTTTATGGTCAGGGGCCTGCTGGGCCAAAGCTAGATCCGGACCCTTACGGGCCATACCCTGGTCCGAAGCAGGTACAAAACCCAGCGCCGTACCGCTCCCCAATAGGAGCGTCAGGATCATTGTCTGTAGTTGCCGGACCATAGAATTTCGCCTTAGCAACAGCCGCCGCCGTTGTAGTGCCAGGTGCTGTCGCTTATGTAGATCTCGTCGTTTTCCCGGGCCAGCGCAGCCGCCGTCTTGTCGCATACGGCAAGGGGCTGGTTCCTGAGCATCACATGGCCTTTGCCGTCGTCGAAGGCCTGTTCCGCCCCGTGGTAGATGGCGGTCTTGCCGGTGAATACACAGGGGCCGTCCTCCGGCATGGGATCTTTGATGGCTGCAATTTCAATGGATTCGATGGGGATGAGTTCGTCAACCGGGTATTGCCCGGGGCCTAATACCCTGTAAAGCCGGCGTGCGCGCACTTCTACAGTGCCAAAGCCTGCATCGGTCAACACTCTAATGTAGTCCGCTACCGGAATACTTCCACTGAGGCATAGGGCCCTGAGGCGGTCATCGCTCCGCAATTCGTCGCTTAATGGGGTATCGCAGACCGGATCGCTCATCACCAGCCTGCCATGGGGTTTGAGCACCCGGTACATCTCGGACACGGCCCGTTTCAGGTCGGCTTCCTTGAAGATGTTGAAGAGGCAGTTCTGGGCGGCCACGTCCATGCTTTCATCCGCTACGGGCAGGTTCAGGGCATCCCCCTTTACAAGGGTTACGAAATCCGGAGAAAACCAATCGTTCGCTGCAACCGCCTGCCGGAAATTATCCCTGCACGCCTCCAGCATCTCATCCACCACGTCCACGCCGGTAACGCCGCCTGCTTTTCGGGAAAAGTAGGAGAACTGTAGCAACTCCATTCCCCCTCCTACCCCGACGTACAAGATGTTCGGGTTGCCCACCAGGTCCTGCGGGCTTACCGTGCTGCCGCATCCGTAGTTCATCTCCTGCATGATCCTGGGAATGGACAGGCCCGGGAATTGCCAAATGGGGCTGGTGGTGCAGCACAGGCCCACGTCCGGCGTAAGTGCCGCTTCTTTATACAGGTCATTGGTAGCTTGCAGATAGCTCATATAGGTATATTTGGTATGGGATCTTTGAAGGGTTTAGTAGCCGGGCTTGCCTGAAACTTACAGCATCCCCCGTGATTAAATCTTTTCGATCAGCTCCCGGAACAAGCGGACCAGCTTTGGTTCCGCCGCCCCGGCCACGGCCAGGATCTCCTGCACGTCCACAGGCTTCAGATCGTCCGGGTCGCATTCGTCGGTCAGGACGGAAACCGCCACAACAGGCACCTTGAGCTGGTTGGCAACAATAACTTCAGGAACGGTGCTCATCCCGACGGCATCCGCCCCCAGGCGGTCCAGCATGCGGTACTCGGCCCTCGTTTCCAGCTGCGGGCCAACCACGGCGGCATAGATCCCGCGGCGCAGGGTAATCCCTGCTTTTTCGGCGATCTCCGTAAGCAGCTCCTGCATCCTCCCGTCGTAAGGAGCGCTCATATCCACAAATCGTTCCCCGAATTCAGCCACATTCTTAAACGCCAGGGGCGAGCCGCCCTGAAGGTTTATATGGTCTTCGATAAGCATCAGATCGCCCTTACGGAATTCCTTATTTATGGCTCCCGCGGCATTGGATATAAGCAACTTTGTGATCCCCAGGCCCTGCATTACCCGGATCGGGTACGTGACGTCGGTAAACTCGTAGCCTTCATACAGGTGGAACCTTCCCTGCATGACCACTACCCTGGTTTTGCCGATGGTGCCGTAGAGCAGCTTCCCGCTGTGAAACTCCACCGTCGCCAGCGGAAAGAAGGGGATGTTGTGGTAGTGGACGAGCTTGGGGTCTTCAATTTCCTCAACCATCCTCCCCAGGCCCGAACCCAGGACTATGCCGATCTCGGGGTCCATAAAACCTTTATCCTTCAGGTAGTCCACGGATGTTTCCAATTGTTTAAGCGTCATGGTTCTGGTCGTTTAGAAAGGGTTCAAAAATGGGATTGCCCGCAATGTCTTCGTAGTAATCCACATCGTTGCGAGCGGGTAGTAAGAAGGGTGCCCGGCCCTCCAGGTCCTTCTGGCTGTCCGCCAGCACGGAGGAAGTACCCCAGGCTTTATTGACAAAAAGCGCCGGGACCATGGCGGTGAGCCCGAGCAGATAGTAGCCACCATCCGTGGCCGGGCCAAAAACCACCGGATGTTGTTCCAGTGCCCGGAAAGCTGCAATAAGGTCTTCGGTGTTGAGATCGTAGAGGTCGCTGCCTATTAATACCACCCGGGTGTAACCTTCGAAAAAAGCATCTTCAAAGGCCTGCTGCATTCGGGCGCCCAGGTCGGCTCCGCGCTGCACATGTCGCCGGTAGCGATCGGGATCCCATATGGATCCGTCGCCAAGGCCTTCGCTGAAATAAACATGGAGATCCGTATCCGACAACTTGGCCGTTACGGATGCGGTATGACGGAGCAAAAAGGTGTAAATGGCAAGGGCCTTATGGTTGCCGATGGTGGCGGCCAGGCGCGTCTTGCACTTCCCGAGTTCGGGGTTTCTGGTAAAGATTATTAAGGCTTGATCGGATGTTCGCGACAAGTAAGAAAACTTTGAGGGAGCCCGCCCTGCTGCATTATCAGCAAGGCTGGCTTTTGCTTTCCCACAAAGATACTATAAGCCGCACATTTAAGGGCTTCCGAAACGCATCCGGCAACCCGTGCCCCTTATTCGGGCATCCAGCGATAGGCGTAGGCCATCGTGGCCAGGATATAGAGCCAGAAGAGGAAAGGGGTGCGGTAGCGATGCAGGAACGAACCGAGTTGTCCCAGCATTTCGCTGATGGTATAATTTTTCATGATCAATAGTATTCCCGTAAAAGAGTCGCTTTAAGATATTCTGATGGATGCTTCCGCAGGGTTCTAATCAAACGGAAATCCGGTCCAGATGCGAAAAACAAATGCGTACAATACGATCAGGAACATTGCGAAACTGAACCAGGCAAAAAACTTAAAGTAATTGCGGACGATCAGGTTCCCCAGGTTCTTGAAAGCGTCTAAATAAATTTCCTTAACGAGTAAAATTGTTCTCATAAAAGCGTCAGTTACGGATTAATTATTTTCTCTGGGACAAATCTCAGGGCTTTCCGGAAACCACACCGGGATTTTGGATTTAACAAGAGAGAATATCGACCAACGACACTCCATTTGGGAATTCCGGTCGATTGGTCGAATAAAAGGACACTTAAACGACCTCAGGCAATTCTTACACCTTCCGGGGATTGAACAAATGTTACGATGAAGTGCACGCGGGGGAGTGCAAAAATAAAACCGGCACCTGAAGCAGGCGCCGGTTTCCAACCAAACTAACTCAATTCGGACTTAGCAGTGAATGAGATTCAAATTTGCTCAATTTCTGCCGCTGCGGTGTTACCTAAATTTTAACCTTATGTTGTGGAATGGGAAAGGATGCCGCGTCCCACTATGGTGACGGAGGCATTGCATAACCGCTGATCTTCGTTGCCAATGCTTCCAGATCGATGCCCAGTTGTTCCCGGTTCACCTTCAGTATCTGTTCCCGCTGCGAAAGCGGCAGGTTGTGGAAACCGAGCTGCGCCCCCAGGATGGTGCCGGCTACGGCGGCTACCGTATCGTTGTCCCTGCCGTAATTGACAATAAACTGCATGGTCTTGCCAAAATCCCCCTGGCCGAATTCCAATCCGGCCACCAGGATTTCCCAGATTTCCCCGGCGTGAAAGGCAATATCCTTCTGGTCTTTTTCAAGTTGTGCATAGATGTACTCCTGTTGTACCCATTCATCCGGAGTCCCCGGATAGCCATCTGGCAGGATACGCTGTACCGAATCCAATTCGCGCCCGGAAGAAAGCGGTGGCAAAAGCCTGGCTCGTTTGA
>JBNKHB010000179.1:0-5589 GCA_050290125.1 Robiginitalea sp. | reverse complement strand
GCATGGCGGGTATACTCCAGCGCGGATCCTAGAGTTCCGCCCCCACAAGGGATGCACCTTCCGGAATACTATAAAATCCGGCCGGTTTCGGCATCTCCTCCACCTTTGCATTCTCAAAGCGCACCGTACTTCGCACCTCCAGCGGCTGCCGCCCCTCGTAGGTATACCAGGTGATCGAGGCCGGCAGGAGCAGGCCGCCCACGCGGGTCCAGTCGTCGTAGCGGATCCACCGGAAATCGTCGGAAGGTTCTTCCGAAAAGTACGTCACCGTATACCCCAGCCAGGCCATTTGGCCCGTTTCCGGATCGTAGTGGATAAAATACTCATCGTCCGGAGAGACCCCAACCTCCGCCCCATAGGAAATCCGAAGGCCGGGATAGTTTTTTCCCTCAAAAACAAGTTCCTCCGCCGTTTCGTACCGGATCCCGTCATCCGCCAATACAAAGGGCATGGCATAGAAGTAGAACATCAGGTTGTGGTAGAATTCCGGATTCCCTTCATATTGCTTTTCAGGGTCCAGCAACCAGGTGCCTTCACCGTCATAACCCAGGGAATAGGCCCCGGTTTCCACCCGGTCCCTACGAGACCACAAGTCCACGGTATGGAGCTCCCGGTCATCCTCATGCGCCAGTTCAAAGCTCAGCGTTCGTTGGGCCCTCCACTGCGCCAGGCCGCCATGGGCATCCAAAATATGCAGCAGTTCAGGTGGAAGGTTCGAAGTATCGGCTGTAACAGCTTCGTCTTCGTGGGTAGAATCGGTTGTTCCGTCTGCTTTTTGCGGGGTTTCCCTGCAGGCGCTTAGCAGGAACAGGACGATCAGTAAGGAAGTGAATTGTTTCATGGTACTAATTGATTTGTACTTGAGTCGCGCAAGGGTGTTGATCCTTTCGCGTAGCCTTCAAGATACGGATTGACGGGGATCAGTGGGCCGGAACCCCCAAATGATTACCTTCCGGTTTCAAATTCCCTGAGTTATGGACGAAATTCACTTTGGCGGGCGCAGCGGATGGATCCGCGCCTCCGTATTGGGTGCCAACGACGGCATCCTCTCTACTGCCAGCCTCATTATCGGCGTCGCAGCGGCCAGCGTCAGCCGGGAGCCTATCGTATTGGCCGGTCTGGCCGGTTTAGTGGCCGGCGCATTTTCCATGGCGGCCGGGGAATACGTTTCCGTGAGCTCCCAAAGCGATATCGAAACCTCCGACCTGAACAGGGAACGGGCCGAACTGCGCGACACCCCGGAGCTGGAACTCCAGGAGTTGGCCGACGTCTATATTTCCCGTGGCCTGGACGCGACACTTGCCCGGCAAGTAGCCATCCAGCTCACGGAACACGATGCCCTGGGCGCCCATGCCCGGGATGAATTGGGCATGAATGATATTACGCAGGCCCGTCCCATGCAGGCCGCCCTTTCCTCCGGGGCTTCCTTTACCGTTGGAGGGCTCTTGCCCCTGCTGGTTGCCTGGCTGGCGCCGCTGCCGCAGATGGAATACATACAATATGCCAGTGCCCTCCTGTTCCTGACCCTGCTCGGGGCCATGGCGGCCCGGGCCGGGGGCTCATCCGTCTCAAAAGCGGTGCTCCGTATCGTCGTCTGGGGTACCATCGCCATGGTGATGGCAGGGGCCGTTGGCTATCTGTTCGGCGTGGAAATCAGCTGATCTGTTCCGCTGCAGAGGGGAGCGAAACCGCTGCCTGGTCCGTTGCGTTGTTCCTATACGGTAAATTCACCTAAAACCCCCGCTATCACGGGGATTATCTCCTTAATTAATCCTGATTTTTATCATAGTTCTTCGGGCATACCGCCCCTACCTTGCAGGTACTTTTAGCAGTCAACCCAGCCGGGAAACTGGCCGCCCCTGAGTCGGTTAGAAAACAAAAGCAAGTTACCCTACAGGAATACTATGTATATTTGTGCCTTTTGGTAATTTGCTCTAACTAAATCTCCAAACAATGAGAATTCTCAGCACTTTTTTACTGGTATTTTGCTGCATCCCCTGGGCCTATTCGCAGGCCGGTCATATCATGCAGGGGGTAGGTTCGGTTAACATGTCTATGGGTGGGGCTGCCACCGGCCAGCCCATCGATATTTCGGGTACCCTGCACTGGAACCCGGCCGGCCTGGTTGCCTTTGATCAAAATCAGGCGCGCCTGGACCTGGGGTTGTTCTTTTCTTCCCCCGAATTGCGTTCCACCGTACCGGAGGTTGACGGCAGCGGCCAGCCCACAGGGAATGTTGTAAGCGGCCTTACCGAAGACGACCGCGGTATTTCGCCCCTCCCCTCCCTGGCTTATGTTATTAGCTCCGAAACGAGCAAACACCACTGGGGATTCTCTGCATTTGCCATCAGCGGCTTCGGGGTGACCTTCCCGGAAAGCGCTTCCAACCCGATCAACATGCCCCAGAGCATGGGCGGCTTTGGACGGGTGGAATCCAGCTACCGTTTAATGCAGTTCGGCGCAGCCTGGGCCTATGAGTTAACGGATCAGTTCTCTATCGGCATCCAGCCAACCTTCAACTATTCCGACCTGGAATTGTGGCCCAACCCGACGGCCAACCCAACCGCCGCCGGATACCCGCAAACCGACCGGGCCACTGCCTACGGCTTTGGCGGGCAGATCGGGATCTTCTTTGACAGCGGAACCGGTTTCAAAGCCGGGACCTCCTATAAGACCGTTCAGAGTTTCGGGGCCTTTGAGTTTGACAATACCTACCTGGACGGCAGCGAAAGCACCAGCGAATTCTCCATGGACTACCCGGCCATCTGGTCGGTGGGCCTTGGATATTCCCTGGGCTATGTTGATTTGGCACTGGACTATCGCCTGGTCAATTACGAGGGCACCGAAGGCTTTGAGGCCAGCGGGTGGACCCCAAATGCCACGGTAGCCGGCTTTGGCTGGGATAATGTGAACATCATTTCCGCCGGGCTGCAGTACAAGCGCTTTAGCGGCGTCCCCATCCGGCTCGGCTACACCTATAGTTCCAACCCGATCTCTTCAGAGATGGCGTTCTTTAACATTCCGGCTACGGCCATTATCAAGAACGCGTTCCAGGTAGGTATCGGAATCGAAGCCGGGGAGCATTTCCAGATCGACAGCACGTTCCACTACGGCTTTAGCGGGGATGCTACCTCAGGCCCGGTGTACAGCCCGATGCTGATCGGCGACAATCCGCCCTACGGAGCCGTTCCCGGCAGCGAGGTTTCTTATGAAATGACTACTTCCATGATCATGATCGGGGCCCAGTACCGTTGGTAAACCAAAGACTGATGAATCCCGATCCCGAAACCCCCGGCTTACCCGGGGGTTTTGGTATATTTACCTCAAGTGAAGTGTTGAAATGAGCAGGAAATGGAAACGCCGACTTATCTGGATAGCCCTTTTGCCGGTCTTCCTGGTACTGCTCTGCAACCTGATCGTGGGATACGCTTCGGACGACCGCCTGTACTGGGAAACCTCGGCCATCCCCTATAACAAAGTTGGCATTGTCCTGGGTACGGCGCGGCACCAACCCGGTGGGGGCCTCAACCCGTATTACGAACATCGCATTGAAGCGACCCTGGCCTTGTTTAAAGCCGGGAAGATCTCGTATGTACTGGTCAGCGGGGATAACGGCAGCGTGTACTACAACGAGCCGGATACCATCAAGAAAGACCTGATCGAGGGCGGCATCCCGGCAGAGCGCATTTTTCTGGATTACGCGGGCTTCCGGACCCTGGACTCCATGGTTCGCGCCAAGACCGTGTTCGGCCTGGATTCGGCAACAGTGATCTCCCAGGAATTCCACAATGAACGGGCGCTTTATATCGCCCAAAAGAAAGGCCTTTACGCCCGGGGGTTCAACGCCAGGGATGTTTCCAGCGGCGACGGCGCCAAAGTGCAACTTCGAGAGACCTTTGCCCGCGTAAAAGTATTCCTGGACTTGCTTTTTAATACCCAACCCCGGTTTTACGGCAACCGGGTCCGCATTGAGTAATCCCTTGATTTCGTATTTTAGACGGGACCGGCTAAACCCATGCGATGAACCGCCTGAAGACCTTCCTAAAAAACCTCGGGCCTGGCTTGCTGTTTGCAAGCACGGCCATCGGCACTTCCCACCTGGTACTCTCTACCAAGGCAGGGGCCACCTACGGTTGGATCATGATCATTCCCATCCTCCTTGCCAACCTGCTGAAGTACCCGTTTTTTGAATTCGGCATCCGTTATACCAACGTGAGCGGCCGCAGCATCGTGGAGGGGTATTCGCGCAGGGGCAAGGCTTATATCTGGGTTTACGCCGGGATCACCCTGGTGACTACCTATACCATCCTGGCTGCCCTGTACGTCGTTACCGCCGGCTTGCTGGCCAATATGTTCGGTATTCAGGATATCCCGGTTAGCCTCATCGCCCTGGGGCTCTTTGCATTTATCAGCCTGGCGCTCATCATCGGTCGGTACAGCCTCCTGGAGAATACCCTGAAATTTGTGGTAGCCATCCTGTTTGTCGCCTTGCTGGTCACCACGCTGCTCGTACTGGTCAAACCGCATGTAGAAATGGTGGACGGCTTTCGGGCCCCCGCCATTTTTGACGAAGTGGGGGTCCTCTTCCTGATCACCCTGATCGGATGGATGCCGACTGCAGTGGAAGGCAGCGGCTGGCTCAGCCTGTGGAGCCTTGAGAAATATAAAAAACAGGGCAGGCCGCCTTTGAAGGACGCTTTGCGGGAGTTCAATACCGGATATATCGCCACGGCTTTGCTGGCCGTGTTTTTTATGATCATAGGGGTGCGGACGCTCTACGGCACGAATACCGAATTGAGTGGCAATGCCGTGACCTTTGCCGACCAGATAGTAAACCTGTTTACGGCCCATATCGGGGAGTGGTCGTATGTGTTTATCGCCGTTTCGGCCTTCGCCACCATGTTCAGCACCTGTATGACGGCGCACGATGCGCTGGCCCGCGTGAGTATTGACGTGCTGGAATTCCTGAGGCCGGAGCGCCGCCAATTCGACAAGCGCTGGCACTATTCCGCCGCCATCCTGCTGCTGACCGCGGTGAATTACGTGGTGGTGACCGCCTTCAGCGCCAATATGGGGCAACTGGTTGCCCTGGCGACCTTCATCTCATTTGTATTGGCACCGCTTGTGGGCTACATGAACCTGAAGAATGTTACCAGTGCGGACCTTCCCGTCCAGCTCCATCCCGGGCCCGGGCTCAGGCTGCTGACCTATATGGGCATGGCCTTCCTGCTCTTCTTTGCCGGATATTATTGCTGGATGCTACTGGCCTGAGGCCGTGCTAAAAAACGAATACGGAATAGTTCGGCGACCGGCCGTCTTGTTTACAGGTCCTGGAAGTTGACCACGACCAGGGGATAACGCTCATTTTGCCTGTGGAGCACCTCAATGCAGTAGACCCCGTCCGAGCAGTTATTGGTAAGCCTGCTTTCACCGAATCCCTGCGCATCCACGATCCGGTCCGCGTCGATGCCGTTGGAAACGAAATAGTCCCGGATGGCCTGTGCGCGTTCACGCGAGAGGTTCAGATTGGTATCTGCGCTGCCCCTGCTGTCGGTATGGGCCTCCACGCGGATGCGCAATTCCGGAAAT
>JBNKHB010000178.1:0-5592 GCA_050290125.1 Robiginitalea sp. | reverse complement strand
AGAAACGCCTGGCCCGGGAACGCCGCTCGGAAGTGGTTCGCGCCAAGGCCGAACTGAGCGGGCCCAAGCAGGTTGGCAAGATCGACCTGGATGCGCCTAAAAAAGCGCCGGAGCCGCCTGTGGAAGAACCCAAGCCCGAACCGGCGCCTGCGCCGGAACCGGTCAAGCAGGAGGAGCCCAAGAAAGAAGAGGCCCCTGCCCCTGCTGCGCCGAAGCCCGAAAAAGTGGAGACCGAGTATCAGAAACTCTCCGGGCCGAAGATCAAGGACAAGATCGACCTCTCCAAGTTCGAGAAGCCGAAGAAAAAGAAGGAAGAAAAGAGCGACGACGGGGAGCGCAAACGCCGCCGCCGCCGCATTGCCAGCAAAGGGGACTCTGCAGGCCGAGGTAAAACCGGCGGCCGCAAGCAACGCGGTGCCACCGCCAAGGTGGAGCCCACCGAAGAAGAAGTACAAAAGCAGGTCCGGGAGACCCTGGAGAAACTGCAGGGCAAGTCCAAGAAGGGCAAGGGTGCCAAGTATCGCCGCGACAAGCGGGACATGCACCGCCAGCAGACCGAAAAGGACCTGGAGCAGCAGGAACAGGAAAGCAAGACCCTGAAAGTAACCGAATTCGTTACGGTACAGGAAGTAGCCGTGATGATGGACGTTCCCACCACCGATATCATCCGCGCCTGCATGTCGCTGGGCATCATGGTTACCATGAACCAGCGCCTGGATGCGGAAACCCTCAGTATCGTTGCGGAAGAGTTCGGCTTTGACGTAGAGTTCGTAACCGCGGAGATCGAGGAAGCCATCGAGGAGGAAGAGGATGCTCCGGAAGATCTGAAGCCCCGTGCGCCAATCGTAACGGTGATGGGTCACGTGGACCACGGTAAGACCTCGCTCCTGGACTACATCCGCGAAGAGAATGTGATCGCCGGCGAGAGCGGGGGGATCACCCAGCACATCGGAGCCTATGGCGTGACGTTGGACAGCGGACAACGCATCACCTTCCTGGATACGCCCGGTCACGAGGCCTTTACCGCCATGCGGGCCCGGGGTGCCCAGGTTACCGATATTGCCATCATCGTGATCGCTGCGGATGACGATATCATGCCGCAGACCAAGGAAGCCATCAGCCACGCACAGGCTGCCGGCGTACCGATCGTATTTGCCATCAACAAGGTGGACAAGCCCACGGCCAACCCGGACAAGATCAAGGAAGGCCTGGCCAATATGAACCTGCTGGTGGAAGACTGGGGCGGTAAGATCCAATCCCATGACATCTCTGCCAAAACCGGGCAGGGGGTAAAAGAACTATTGGAAAAGGTGCTGCTGGAGGCAGAACTCCTGGAGCTCAAAGCCAATCCGGACAAGCTCGCTACCGGTACGGTAGTGGAAGCTTTCCTGGACAAGGGGCGCGGTTATGTTTCCACGGTGCTGGTCCAGGCCGGCACCCTCAATATCGGAGACTACGTACTGGCGGGTACCTGCAGCGGTAAAGTAAAGGCCATGCAGGACGAGCGCGGCAAGAATGTGAAATCTGTAGGGCCGTCAACCCCCATCTCCATCCTGGGGCTGGACGGTGCGCCGCAGGCGGGGGACAAATTCAACGTGCTGGAAGACGAGCGCGAAGCCAAGTCCATCGCATCCAAACGGGCACAGCTGCTCCGCGAGCAAACGGTCCGTACGCAACGACACATTACCCTGGACGAGATCGGAAGGCGGATTGCCCTCGGCGATTTCCAGGAACTCAATATTATCCTCAAGGGAGACGTGGACGGTTCGGTGGAAGCCCTGTCGGATTCGTTCCAGAAGCTCTCTACGGACGAGATCCAGGTGAACATCATCCACAAAGGCGTGGGTGCCATTACCGAATCGGACGTCCTGCTGGCTTCCGCATCGGATGCCATCATCATCGGCTTTAACGTACGACCCATGGGCAATGCCCGCGAAGTGGCCGACAAGGAGGAAATCGATATCCGGATGTACTCCATCATCTACGACGCCATCAACGACGTGAAGGATGCCATGGAAGGCATGCTCTCGCCGGAGATCAAGGAAGAGGTGACCGGTACCGCCGAGATCCGCGAGACCTTCAAGATCTCCAAAGTGGGCACCATCGCAGGTTGTATGGTAACCAGCGGCAAGCTGTTCCGCAACTCCAGCGTGCGCCTGATCCGCGACGGCGTGGTGATCTACACCGGAGACCTGGCCTCCCTAAAACGCTTCAAAGACGACGTGAAGGAAGTGGCCAAAGGATACGAGTGTGGCTTGCAGGTGAAGAATTACAACGACATCCGCGAAGGCGATATCGTGGAAGCCTTCCAGGAAGTTGCGGTTAAAAAGACGCTGTAAGCTAAAGGTAGATTAAGAACCAACCTGCCCGACGGCAGATAGACAGGTCCCGGATTCCGACAGGAGTTCGGGATTTTCTTTTTTGTGCGGTTAGCGGTCTCCCGGCCGGAGAAGCAATGCGGCCGGATATTTCTTCCGCACCTCTATAAATTCCCGCTCGGCATCCAAACGGTCTCTGAACCGGCCGATATGCACCCGGTAGGTGGGAGAGTCAAATACGATCTTGGCCGTGTATTGCGGAAAGTCCACTTCCACTTCCGACTTGAGCTGTTCCGCCAGGGAATAATTGCCAAATCCTACTTGAATAGTATAGTATTGGGCCTCGGAATTGCCCTCGCTGTAAATTTCCAACAGTTGGCCGATGGCCGGATCCTGCTCAATGGAAATCCTGCCGTTCTGAGCCCACAGGCTACCAGAGGCGGCAAGCAGGAAAAGCATGGTTTTCAAGGGTCTTCCCATGTGAAAATCTACCAGGGTTAAAATCCCGCTAAAGGTAGGTTTTTTGAGGCTTTTGGATGCAGAATATTTCATTATTTAGAACGCTTATAAATTAGAAATTATAAAACCGTTAAGATTTTCAAAATAAAGTCTAGTTCGTATTTTTGACGACAATTTGTACGCATTGAAATCGGCCCGGAAGTGCCAGTTTTTTCCTGTTTTAAGGACAACCAAACCAAACAGAAAAGCCTGTAAAGACAGCTATCCAGAGCAACAGCACTAAAAATGTGCCAAGCTTGGCAAATCCGTTGTCGGGGCGTCAAATAATACTGAACAGCGACACATGAAAAAGGTTTCCAACCGCCATCCGCACTCTGCGTTTTTTGGTTTTTGTCTAGTAGTTTCCCTTCTCATTTCCGTTTCACTTACTGCACAGGATGAAGCTGCCGCCGACGCTACGGCCGCCGCTCAGACCGAAGCCGCCGATGCCGGGGGCGCCAGTAGTCCGTGCGGACCCGGCGATCCGGATAAGGGGAAACAATTGTTCAATCAGAACTGTGCTGCCTGTCACGCCCTGGATCGCAGGATGACCGGTCCGGCCCTGGCCAATGTGGCCACCCGCCTCACCGAGGACGAGGGCCTGGATTGCGACTGGATCTACAGCTGGATCAAGAACAGCCCGGGGATGATCGCCGACGGCGACTCCTATGCCAACCGGATCTATTCGGAGTACAATCAGGCGGCCATGACGCCGTTCCCCACCCTGAGCGATCAGGACATCAACGACATCCTTGCCTATACGGAAGCGCCGCCTCCCGCACCGGTTGCGGCCGTTGCCGCGGGGGATGCGGTTAACGGGGCCAACCAAGATTCCGGCATTTCCAACGAACTGATCCTGGGGGCGCTGACGCTGGTCTTTGCCCTGCTGGTGATGATGCTGATCCTGGTAAACCGGACCTTACGCCGGATTGCCGAGGCAAACGGGATTGTGCTGGAACGCGAGAAGGCCGAAAAGCGCACCCCCATCTGGAAGGCTTTTGCCCAGAACCAGTTCCTGGTGCTGGTCACCTCCATCATTCTGTTGCTGGCCGCCGCTTATTTTGCCTACGGTTGGTTCATGCAAGTGGGAGTGGACCAGGGCTATGCGCCTATCCAACCCATCCACTATTCGCATAAGGTCCATGCCGGTGACAACGGCATCGACTGTAAATACTGCCACTCTTCGGCCAGGACTTCCAAGCATTCCGGCATCCCTTCGCTGAACGTATGTATGAATTGCCACAAGTCCATCTATGAGTATAAGGGCAATCCAGAAGGCCCCTCCGCAGAGGACCTGGCCAACGGCTACACCAATGAATTCTATACCGGGGAGATCAAGAAACTCTACGCTGCGGTGGGCTGGGACGAAGAGACCCAAAGCTATACGGGCGAATCCCAGCCGGTGGAATGGATCCGGATCCACAACCTGCCCGATTTTGCCTATTTCAACCACTCGCAACACGTAAGCGTAGGAGAGATCGAATGCCAGACCTGTCACGGCCCGGTCGAGGAAATGGAAGTGATGTACCAATACGCTCCGCTCACGATGGGATGGTGTATCAACTGTCACCGGGAGACCAACGTGAAGATGGCGGGCAACGATTACTACGAGAAAATTCATGAGGAGCTCGCCAAGAAATACGGGGTGGAGCAAGTCACTGCCGCGCAGATGGGCGGTTTGGAATGCGGTAAGTGTCACTATTAATCACAAGGAGCTAATTACAGAGATTGCATATGGCATCAAATAAGAAATACTGGAAAAGCGAGGCGGAACTTTCCCCGAACGACTCCATTGTTGAGAAGCTCAGGAATAATGAGTTCCCCGAGGAGATCCCGGTAGACGAATTTCTGGGCGACAAGGAGCAGCTCGCTTCCGGGCAAACTTCCCGCCGGGACTTTCTCAAGTACGTAGGCTTCAGTACGGCAGCGGCCTCCCTGGCGGCCTGCGAAGGACCCGTGCACAAGTCTATTCCCTACGTGGTGCAACCGGAACGCATTGTTCCCGGGATCGCCAATTACTATGCCACTACCATTGCGGACGGTTTTGATTTTGCCAGCATTCTGGTGAAGACCCGCGAGGGCCGTCCGATCAAGATAGAAAACAACAAAGAGGCGAGTGCCCTGGGTTCAGCCAATGCCCGGGTACAGGCTTCCGTACTGTCGCTCTACGACAGCACCCGCCTGCAGGGACCGCGCAGTGCCGAAGGCGACGTGGAATGGAATGTGCTGGACGCTTCCGTTAAAGCCCGGTTGGCTTCGCTGCAGAACAGCGGCAAACAAATCGTGTTGCTGACCCAGACGTATGCCAGCCCGTCTACGGCCCGGCTGATCGCCCAGTTCGGGGAGACCTTTGCCAATGTCAATCATGTGGTCTATGACGCGATCGGCGAGGATGCAGCGCTTAACGCCTACGAGGCCAAGTACGGTTCCCGTGCCCTGGCCGATTACGACTTTTCCCAGGCCGACCTGATCATTTCCTTCGGGGCGGACTTCCTGGGCGACTGGCATGGAGGCGGTTTCGACAGCGGTTATGCTGCGGGCCGCGTGCCCAAGGACGGCAAGATGTCCCACCACGTCCAGTTCGAATCCAATATGAGCCTTACCGGGGCGAATGCCGACCGCCGGATCCCGATGAGCCCGGCCCAGCAAAAAGTGGCCCTGGCCCAGTTGTATGCGCGCCTGAATGGCAGCAGCCTTGGAGGCGACCTGCCTGAAGCCGCCTCCCGTGCGCTCGACAGCCTGGTGAGCCGGATCGCTTCCAACCGGGGGCGGACCG
>JBNKHB010000177.1:0-5595 GCA_050290125.1 Robiginitalea sp. | reverse complement strand
CACAAAACCCTGTTTGGCGATCTGCTCAAAGAGCTCGCGGTAATGTCCCTTACGAGATCGCACTACGGGAGCGAGGACGCTTATCCGCGCCGCGGCAAAATCGGCAACGATCAAATCGCGGATCTGACGGTCGCTGTAGCTGACCATCATCTTTCCAGTATTGTAGCTGTAGGCATCCGAGGCCCGTGCAAAAAGCAGCCGCAGGAAGTCGTAGACCTCTGTGATGGTCCCTACCGTTGACCGGGGCGAACGCGAAGTGGTCTTCTGTTCGATTGCTATTACGGGGGAAAGGCCGTCGATCTTGTCCACGTCCGGCCGCTCAAGCCCCCCAAGGAACTGCCGAGCGTAAGCGGAAAATGTCTCGATATAGCGCCGCTGCCCTTCGGCGTAAATAGTATCGAACGCCAGGGAGGATTTTCCACTGCCGCTCAGACCTGTAATCACTACGAGTTGTTCCCGTGGGATTTGGACATCTATATCCTTCAGGTTGTGCACCCGTGCGCCTTGTACGTCGATGTAAGTTTCTCTGTCGGTCACCATGTTGAGGCAAGATTGCGAAATTACGATTTTACCTACTAAAAAGGAAGGCCGGTCCATCCTGAAATTTGATATTTCGGCCGTCCGTTCTAATTTAGGGGCCGAACTCAAAATCGACCCTATGAAACTCCTTGGAATCGGATCCCGAATTGTTCATCCCGAATATGGCAAAGGCGTTGTAGTAAACGTCAGCTCCCGCCATTATTGGGTTTCTTTTATAGATTCCGGCCTGGAAACCATCGATCTGGACGCTGCCATTGAGGTAGTGGAAGCCCTTCACGACGAGGTAGATACCATCAGTTTTTCAGAGGTGGAGACCACGTTGATCTCCATTCTCCGCCGCTGGAGCGATGCCACCAGCCTGGTGCCCATCGGGGATAAGTGGAAAGGGGGGAGTATGGTCCTCCGACCAGGGGACCCCGGTCTGGCGGAAAAAGAAGTGCCGATCGATACTTTTTTCCACAAGATCGTCATGGTACGAGACCGCCTGCGGGTGATGGAGCAAAAGATCAATGGCCACGATGGGCTGAGCGATGCCGAAAAAGTGGAACTGCAACAGTATGTAACCCGCATCTATGGCAGCCTGACTACCTTTAACGTGCTATTTAAGAACCAAAGCGACCAATTTGTGGGCGAACGAAGCAAGTGATCCCCGTTACCCGATCAAACGGCCTTTCTGACCGCAGGCCAGGAAGGTTTCTCAAAGGCCTCGGCTGTTGTGATTGAAGCAGGACCGGTGGGACGCCCTTTCCGGAAAAAACTCATGGACCCGTTACGGCTATAGATGCCGTAACCCCGGTTACAATCATAAAGCATCCAGGGTTGACCGCCGAATTGGAGCCTGCAGTGCCTGGTAAGCAAGGGTAACACATCGTATTCCGGGCTTATTTCACATACCGGGACATCGCGGGAACCCGATGCAAATCGCATTGCAGCCTCCATCCGGATCTTTTCATCCCCGACGCGCCGGGCCAGCCCGGCAATGCGCCTGAGCAGGGCGGTAGCGTTTTCCTCGTCATCGGCAGTGGCCGCTCCTTCGGTATGCTTTAATTGAAGATAGGACACCAACAGGTTCTCAATACCGTGTTTCCCGGACAGAAAAGCGAAGTAGACCAACCGCTGCAAACCCGGACCGCTCCCGGCCAATGCATTCCAAACCTCCTGTGCCTGATCCGTATCCGTTTCCACGGAGCGCTCCCGCATAAACAATTCCTGGATTTCCGTACCGGCCGGCTTGATTTCCGAAATACCCGATTTTTCTTTTAACGCCAACCCGGCAGCAGTAAGGAATCCGGGAAAGCTGCCGTCATAACGGAATACCGTACCGGACAGCTGTGTTGGATTTTCTAAGGACTGAATCATAATGACTAAATTGGATATATTCCAAAAATATGTAAAAAATCCAAATATTGGAAAAAATCCCAATTATTTTTGGAAATATTCCAAAATGTTTATTTTTGAGAAATTGAGCTATCCTTCAGGAGGCGGTAAAGAGCAATCATATGGATCAGGAAATCAGTGTTAAACGCTTTACGGACATTCGCAGGGAGCTGGGGTTTACCCAGGCGGAATTCGCTGAAAAGTTGGGTATCCCCAGCACTACGGCGGATATTGAAAGGGGACGCACGAAATTATCGGGAATGGTAGTAGCCGAATTATTGCGGCAATTCAATATCAACCCGCTCTGGTTGTACGGTGAGTCTGGCACAAAACATCTCGCAACCTCGCAGGCCAGTGTCATGCCCAAGGTAGTGACCGTGGACCGCGCGGAAGCGGAAAACATCGTCCTGGTGAACGCCAGGGCGGCCGCAGGATATCCGCAGAATATCCAGGATACCAGTTGGTATCGGCAACTGCCTGCCTTTGACCTGCCGATCCCTCAATTCAGGAACGCCACCTACCGCGGTTTTCAGGTGGAAGGGGATAGCATGCTTCCCAACCTACAGCCCGGCGACTGGGTGCTGGCCCGGGCCGTGGATGACTGGAAGGAAGTCAGTGCCAACCGCATCTATGTAATTGTGTTGCAGGATGCCGTGCTGGTTAAAAAAGTTGAAAAATTGCCAGGCACTGGCCGATTCAGACTCATTTCGCTTAATGAGGCTTATTCTCCCTACGATATTGAGGAAAGCCAGTTGCAGGAGGTGTGGGAAGTGCGCAGTAAGATCACTTTCGGCGTGGAGGCCACCACAGAGCACGGGCTCCTACGGCAACTCCAGGAGTCCATGGAGGATTTAAAGCAGAAACTGGCCCGCGCATGAGCAGGCGACTCCTGCTACTTCTTTTAGGTTGCTGTTCTTTTCAGGGCTAACGGCCAGTATAGTCTCAGGCTTTCTTTTTCCGGCGGAACCACCTTTATTCAGTACCCAACGGCCGTATCGTCACCCCTGGGATCTGCGCCTCCTTCCAGGCGCCCGTCCGGGAGGACACGGATGGCATTTACCTTCCCGATAATCTGATTTTGTTCCTCATTTACGATGTATCCCCGTTCCCGTAACTGTGCCTTCAGGCTCTCGGGGAAACCTTCGGGTTCAAACCTGATATAATCCGGCAGCCATTGGTGGTGAAAACGGGGCGCATTGACGGCGTCCTGCATGCTTTGATCGAATTCATAGACATTGAGGATCGTTTGGGCAACTGCCGTAATAATGGTGGAACCGCCGGGGGTACCCACCACCATCCAAAGCTTGCCGTCCCGTTCCACCAGGGTAGGGGTCATGCTGCTGAGCATCCGCTTTTCCGGGGCAATACTGTTGGCCTCCGCCCCGACCAGTCCAAAAAAATTGGGGGTACCCGGTTTGGCGCTGAAATCGTCCATTTCGTTATTGAGGAAAAAACCCAATTCCCGGGAGTACAATTTGGAACCGTAACCCCCATTGAGGGTTGTGGTGGCCGATACGGCATTCCCCCACTGGTCCACAATGGAATAATGCGTGGTTTCGGCATGCTCGTAAACCTCCACCGCTCCGTGTGAGACCGCCTGTGACGGGGTGGCCGCTTCGAAACTAAAGTCCTGCATGCGGGCCCGCAGATACCCTTCGTCCATAAGCGTATCGATTGGGATGGATACAAAATCCGGGTCTCCCAGAAAATAATTCCGGTCTGCATAGGCACGACGTGCTGCTTCTGTGAACAATTGGATGCTCCGGGCTGAGTGCTGTCCCATGGAAGAGAGGTCATAAGGCTCCATCATCTTCAGGATCTGGGCCAGCGTTACCCCGCCGCTGCTGGGCGGTGCCATGGAGATGATTTTAAGGTCCTTGTAGGTAAATGTTACGGGTTCCCGCCAAACGGCGCGGTAACGGCGCAGGTCTTCCAGGGTAATATACCCTCCGCGGGCTTGCAGGAAATCCACCAGGATGCCGGCGGTTTCGCCTTCATAAAATTCATCCCTTCCATTTTCGGCAATCCGGCGCAGCGTAGCGGCCAGTGCCCCGTAACGCAGCGTATCGCCTTCCCGGCATTGGTTCGCAAATAACAGGCTGTCCCCGTTGACCTCTATCATTTGTTCCCGGTAGCGTTCCAGGCGTTCCGCCTGTTTTGCAGTGACCACCAGACCGTTTTCCGCCAGGGCGATGACCGGCGCCAACAGGCTGTCCATAGGTATCGTCCCGAAACGCCGATGCACCTCAAAGACCCCGGCAACGGTACCCGGTACGCCAACAGCTGTGGCCCCTTTCCAGCTCAGGTCCGCAATGGGTTCCCCAAGCGAATCCAGATACATGTCCCGGTGCGCCGCCAACGGGGCTTTCTCGCGGTAATCCAGGCTGCCGATATTACCATCCGCCTGGCGGTAGACCATAAAACCTCCGCCTCCCAGATTCCCGGCATACGGGTAAGCCACGGCGAGCGCCATTTCAGTGGCAATCATGGCATCAAAGGCGTTTCCTCCCCGTTGCAACACCTCGCTTCCAATACGGGACGCCTCCACTCGGGCTGAGACCACCATGGCCTTTTCCGTAACCAGGCCGGTGGGTTCCGGCGGAGCAACCCGGCACCCGGCAACAAACAGGAGGGAGACCACAAGGGTCGAAAGGGAAAGGTTCCGCGCAATAGGGTACAAGTGTTTAGCAATCACGATAGGGAAGTCAGTTTTTGTCTTGAAAAAGTAATCAATTCGTCAAAAAAGTCATGGAATTCCGCCTCAAAGGCATCGTAGTGTTCCACCAGGTCATTTATGGCCATGTGCATGTTGGACTTCAGGGCAGTACGCCGGTTCATGCCTTCCAGCACCCGGGCAATGCCTTCGAGGCTGGCGTAACTCACCAACCAATTGTCGCTGACCATATAGGGCACCATGCGTTGTATCCCCGGCGGCAGCTGGTGGAATTCCTCCCGGAGCAGGGAATAAAAATCCTCCACGAAAACTTCCAGGGGCTGATCGCTGTACCGCTCCCACCTGCGGGCAAGGAAATGGTCGTAATAAATATCCACGATCACCGCGCTGTAATGGTGGTAGTTGGCATGTAGCCTTTTGGTGCTGGCGCGCGTGATTGGATGCGCATCCGTAAATGTGTCGATGGCGCGGTGCAGTAAGATCCCTTTTTGGACTTCCTCCGGGAACTTACGGTACTGCTTCCCGCGGATATGGTCGGCAATAAAATTGCCGATGGAAACCGGTTGGTCTTCAAAGGATAGGTAGATATGAGCGAGGAAATTCAAATTGGGCGCTTGCTTCCAACCAAAAATAAACAATCATTCTTTTTACGGACCGATCCCTTTATATTTGCCTTGCAAAAAGCAGCCGCATGACGCTAATCAAATCCATATCAGGAATCCGGGGCACCATCGGGGGTGCGCCAGGCAACAATCTTACCCCGCTGGACGCCGTAAAATTTGCTGCGGCGTACGGTAGCTGGCTCAGGGAAACCCGATCCGACGGGGACTTAAGGGTCGTTATCGGGAGGGATGCACGCCTGTCCGGGGAAATGATCCAGCAATTGGTAAGCAATACACTGATCGGGCTTGGGATCCACGTCATCGACCTAGGATTGTCTACAACCCCAACGGTTGAGCTCGCCGTACCCCGGGAAGGGGCGCACGGCGGTATCATCCTAACCG
>JBNKHB010000176.1:0-5629 GCA_050290125.1 Robiginitalea sp. | reverse complement strand
AATATCATGGGGGCCGAGTTCTTCCGGAGCGGCCTCGAAAATCCACTGGAAGGCAAACCGGTGCTGGACACCTGTACGGAAACCACGGCCGAATTGTGCCAGTTGCCCGGCGGCCGCGGCGGGAAATTCAAGCTGCCCACGCTCACCGAACTGCACCAACACCTCTTTGACGCGCCCTTTGAAGAGGCCCACAACGCCACGGCCGATGTGGAAGCCACCACGCGCTGTTTCCTGGAGCTGGTCCGCACAGGGGCCTATTCCCCGGTTGAACTCAAGCAGGGGCCGGGCTACCTGGAGGCCTTCCGGGAAGCCAACCCGGATACCATCCAATCGATCGGGCTCAAGCACCGGAACCTGAAAGAGGCATCCGCGGCCCTGGCCGAAACCGCTGCAGAGGAGGACGGGCCCACCCGCGCCGAGCTGCGTGAAAATGCAAAGGCCCTGGAGCAAGATGACTTTGCCCACCTGCACAACCACAGCCAGTTTTCCGTCCTGCAGTCCACCATCCGGGTGAAGGACCTGGTGGCCGCAGCAGCCAAATACGACATGCCTGCCGTTGCCCTGACGGACCATGCCAATATGATGGGCGCCTTCCATTTTGTAAGGGAAGTGAAGGCCTACAATAAGGGGTTGACGGAGGAGGACAAGGCTGCGGGCAAACGGGAACTCACCCCCATTTTGGGCTGCGAGTTCTTTGTCTGCGAAGACCGCCACAACAAATCCGTAAAGGACTACGGCTACCAGATCGTGATGCTGGCCAAGAACAAGCAAGGGTACCACAACCTGGCCAAGATGTCCTCCATTGCCTATACCGAGGGCTTTTACTATGTCCCGCGTATCGACCGCGAGGTGGTGGAGCAATACGGGCAGGACCTCATTGTACTTACCGGGAACCTTTACGGGGAGGTGCCTTCCAAAATATTGAACATCGGGGAGAAGCAGGCGGAGGAAGCCCTGCTCTGGTGGAAGGAACAATTCGGGGAAGACCTCTATGTGGAGGTGATGCGGCACGGGCAGGAGGACGAGGACCGCGCCAACCAAAGCCTGGTGGAGCTGGCCGGGAAGCACGGGGTAAAGTTGGTGGCCACCAACAATACCTATTACTGCAAGCAGGAGGACGCCGAGGCGCACGACATCCTGCTGTGCGTGAAAGAAGGGGAAAAACGGGCTACGCCTATCGGCCGCGGGCGGGGCTACCGCTATGGCCTTCCCAACCAGGAATACTACTTCAAGTCGCCGGAGGCGATGAAGGAGTTGTTCGCGGACCTGCCGGAGAGCATCCGCTCCATCCGCGAGATCATCGACAAGATCACCCCCTTTGACCTGGCGCGGGACGTACTGCTGCCCAAGTTCGAGATCCCGGAGGCCTTTAAGGTTGCCGAGGACGAATCAGACGGGGGCAAGCGCGGCGAGAATGCCTACCTGCGCCACATCACCTACAAAGGGGCCGAGGAGCGCTACGGCACGCTCACGGACGCCATCCGCGAACGCATCGACTTTGAGCTGGCCACCATCGAGAATTCCGGCTATCCAGGGTATTTCCTCATCGTAGAGGATTTTATCCGAGAGGCCAGGAATATGGGCGTTTCCGTAGGTCCGGGCCGGGGCTCCGCCGCCGGTTCGGTAGTGGCCTACTGCCTGCGGATCACCAACATCGACCCGCTGGAATACGACCTGCTCTTTGAGCGCTTCCTGAACCCGGACCGCGTCTCCATGCCGGATATCGATATCGACTTTGACGACGAGGGCCGCTCCCGCGTCATGGACTATGTGATCGGGAAATACGGGGCCAACCAGGTGGCGCAGATCATCACCTACGGCACCATGGCGGCCAAATCCTCCATCCGGGATACGGCCAGGGTACTGGACCTGCCGCTGGGCGACGCCGACCGCATCGCCAAGCTCATCCCGAACATGTCCAAGCTGGGCAAGATCTTTGACAAGCCGGAAGCCGAACTTAAGTCACGCTTCCGCTCCGACGAGCTGGCCAAGGTGAATGAACTCCTGAACATCTCCGAGGGCGAGGACCTGGAGGCCCAGACCGTGAACATGGCCCGGGTGCTGGAAGGCTCGCTCCGCAATACGGGCATCCACGCCTGCGGGGTGATCATCACCCCCAGCGACATCACCAATTTTGTGCCGGTGGCCACGGCCAAGGATTCGGACCTGTACGTCACCCAGTTCGACAACTCGGTGGTGGAGAGCGCCGGCCTGCTGAAAATGGATTTCCTGGGCCTGAAGACCCTCACCCTGATCAAGGACACGGTAAAGATCGTAAAGGCCCGGCTGGGGAAAGAACTGGTCCCGGACGACTTCCCGCTGGACGACGAGAAGACCTACCAGCTGTTCCAGCGCGGGGAAACCGTGGGGATCTTCCAGTACGAATCGCCCGGGATGCAAAAGTACCTGAAGGAGCTCAAGCCCAGCGTCTTTGACGACCTGATCGCCATGAACGCGCTCTACCGCCCCGGGCCCATGGAGTATATCCCCAGTTTCGTTGCCCGGAAGCACGGCGAAGAGGAGATCACCTACGACCTGCCCGAGATGGAGGAGATCCTCAAGGAGACCTACGGGATCACCGTCTACCAGGAGCAGGTGATGCTGCTCTCCCAAAAGCTCGCCGGCTTTACCAAGGGCGAGGCCGACGTGCTGCGGAAAGCCATGGGGAAAAAGATCTTTGCGCTGCTGCAGCAGCTGCAGCCCAAATTCCTGGACGGCGGCGAGGCCAACGGGCACCCGCGGGCCGTGCTGGAAAAGATCTGGAAGGACTGGGAGGCGTTCGCGTCCTACGCCTTCAACAAGAGCCATTCCACCTGTTATGCGTACATCGCCTACCAGACCGCCTATTTGAAGGCGCATTATCCCGCCGAATACATGGCGGCGGTGCTCTCCAACAACATGAGCGACATCAAACAGGTGACCTTCTTCATGGAAGAGTGCCGGCGGATGGGCCTGGACGTACTGGGGCCGGACGTGAACGAGTCGTATTACAAATTTGCGGTAAACAAGGAAAACCAGATCCGCTTTGGTATGGGGGCCATCAAGGGCGTAGGCCGCTCCGCCGTGCAGGCCATCGTGGACAAGCGCAAAGAAGACGGGCCTTACCATTCCATCTTTGACCTGGCCAAGCGCATCGACCTGCGGGCCGCCAACAAAAAGGCCTTTGAGAACCTGGCCCTGGCGGGCGGTTTTGATTCCCTGGGCGACGCGCACCGCGCCCAGTATTTCCACGCCGGGCCCGACGGGGTCAGTTTCCTGGAAAAAGTCATCCGCTTTGGCGCTCGCTTCCAGGAGAGCGAAAACTCCTCCCAGGTAAGCCTCTTTGGAGGCAGCAGCGAGGTGCAGATCGCCGAACCCGAGATCCCGCCCTGCGAATCCTGGGGTACCCTGGAAACCCTCAAACGCGAAAAGGAGGTGGTCGGCATCTATATATCCGGGCATCCGCTGGACGATTTCAAGACCGAGATCCAGGCGTTCTGCAATGCGCAGATCGGGGCGCTCGGCGAGCTGGAAGCCTACCTGAACCGCGAACTGAGCCTGGCCGGTGTCATTACCGACGTGCAGCACAAGGTTTCCCGGAACGGCAAGGGCTGGGCTGCCTTTACCGTGGAGGACTACTCGGATTCCTACGAGTTCCGGATCTTCGGGGAGGAATACCTGAAATACAGGCATTTCCTGACCATCAATGCCTTCCTCTTCCTCAAGGTTTTCGTCCGGGAAGGCTGGGTAAACCGCGATACCGGGAAGCAGGGAGAGCCTCGGCTGCAGTTCAACCAGGTGCTGCTGCTGCAGGACGCCATGGAAGCCTTTGCCAAGAAGCTGACCATCCAATTGGATATCGGGCAACTGCATGAAAAGCGCATCCAGGCCCTGAAGGATACCCTGCGGTCCTACAAAGGCAAGCATCCGCTGAATTTTGTGGTCTATGAGATGGACGAGGCCATTAAGGTGAACCTGATGAGCCGCAAACAAAAGGTCCAGATCAACTCGGAGCTGCTCGATACGCTGCGCAAACAGGAAGTCCACTACAAACTCAATTGACCGGCCCATCCCAGCGTACCGGACCTTCCACTTATTTACCCCTCCAAGCCCCTGAAAATCAAATAGGCTAAATCAATGTGCAGATAGGCAAAACGAATACCTTGACTGTAATGTTCAGGGGGATTATTTGACTAACTTTGCAGTAATTTAAAATTTGCAATCATGGCATTAGAAATAACCGATGCTACCTTTGACGAGGTGGTGCTGAAAAACGAGAAACCCGTTGTAGTGGATTTTTGGGCGGCCTGGTGCGGCCCCTGCCGGATGGTAGGCCCGATCATCGAGGAGCTTAGCCAGGAATACGACGGCAAGGCCGTGGTGGGTAAGGTAGACGTTGACGTCAACCAGGAGTACGCCGCCAAGTACGGGGTGCGGAACATCCCCACCGTGCTGGTCTTCAAGGACGGGGAGATCGTTAACCGCCAGGTAGGCGTGAGCCCCAAGAAGGTATATGCAGAAGCTATTGACGCCGTTCTATAATAATTGGACAGCAAGCTAAAATACTCCCCCGGCCCGCAAGCCGGGGGATTTTTATTTCCGGACGGCGCGGGCGGTTGCCCGGAGCCGTCGTATCTTTAGGGAGTGGACTTAAAACGCGAATTACATAAAGCCCCCATCTTCGACAACCTGGGCCTGCTGGCCAAACAGGTGGTGGAGGGTTATATCAGCGGCATACACAAGAGCCCGTTCCACGGCTACTCGGCGGAATTCGCCGAACACAAGATCTACAACACCGGGGAGAGCACCAAGCACATCGACTGGAAGCTGTTCGCCAAGACGGACAAGCTCTACACCAAACGCTACGAAGAGGAGACCAACCTGAGGTGCCACCTGATCCTGGATACCTCCTCGTCCATGTACTACCCATCGGTGCCCGTGCTGGACCTGGACCACCTCAACAAGATCGGTTTTGCGGTACTGGCCGCGGCCGCCCTGATGGAACTCCTCAAGAAACAGCGCGATGCGGTAGGCCTGAGCGTCTTCTCGGATTCCTACCAGTACTACGCCCCCGAGAAGGGTAGCGAACGGCATTTCCAGATGCTGCTGGCCGCCCTGGCGGATATCGGCCGGGAGAACCCGGGCCTGCAGGGCACGGAACTCCCCGCCCACCTGCACCTGATCGCCGAGAAGCTGAAGCGCCGCAGCCTGGTAGTCCTCTTTTCGGACATGTTCCAGAGCAGCGCCACGGACGACCGTTTATTCGACGCGCTCCGGCACCTGAAGTACAACAAACACGACGTGGTGCTCTTCCACCTCACCCACCGGGAGACCGAGTTGGACTTTGATTTTGACGACACCCCGCGCCGCTTCCGCGACGTGGAAACCGGGCAGTTCGTGGACCTGTATCCGGAATCGGTGCGCGGCGCCTACCGCGAGAAACTCGACGCCTACCTGAAAGCCCTGAAACTGGTCTGTGCCCGCTACGGCATCAAGTACGCCGGGGTGGACATTGAGGAGCCTTTTGCCCGGGTGCTGAACACCTTCCTGGTGGAGCGGCAGCGCTTTGCCTGAAACCGCCGGCAAAAATGGTTTTTTTATTTGCCGTATTCAATTAACAGCGTATATTTGCCCACGCTTTTGAACAAAA
>JBNKHB010000175.1:0-5643 GCA_050290125.1 Robiginitalea sp. | reverse complement strand
TTAACCTTGTCGCTGAATTGGGCGGTGGTGCTCAGCGAGCCCGCTAACCAAAGGAACAGGAAAATGCCTTTTTTCATAGGATGGATTTGCGCTTAAAAGTAGGTAAAATAGGATGGGCGCAAAATAGCGATCCGCTAAAAATGGCCCCATAAATCCGCCAAATTCACATCCCCGGCAGCCCCATTTAATACAGAATCCAAAAAACTCATACGGATTTGACATTGCCATGTAAAGCCCGTATCTTATCCTAAACCTATTAACCAGATGCCCGGGCACGATCCAACCATTTTTGCGGACTACGAAAGGAATCCGAAGCTCTTTGACGAATTGTACGACCAGGACGGGAAGGTGTCCAAGGTCTACAAAAAACTGTTCAAGCTATACGGCACCCACTCCATCCAGGATTACTACGACCTGAACAGCAAGGCCAAAGCGGCATTTTACAATCAGGGTATCACGTTTCGCGTGTACGGCGACGACAAATCCAATGAGCAAATATTCCCCTTTGACCTTTTTCCGCGTATCATCGGCGCCGGGGACTGGGCCCATATAGAAAACGGTGTGATCCAGCGCTGTCGCGCGTTGAACGCATTTCTCTGGGACCTGTACCACGACCGGAAGATCCTCAGTGATGGCGTGGTACCGTTGGAACTGATCTCCACGTCGGGGAATTACCTGGACCAGATGATGGGGGTGGATCCGCCGGGCGGCATATACAACCATATTTCGGGTACCGATATTATCCGCCATACGGACGGCAAGTTCTACGTGCTGGAGGATAACATCCGGTGTCCCTCCGGCGTAAGCTATGTGCTGAGCAACCGTACGGCACTCAAGCGGGCCTTATTCGGCGTATTTAACCACTATAAGGCCCATACGGTCACCAATTACGCCGAAAACCTGTTGGAATTGTTGGAAACCGTCAAGCCGGCCGGCGTGGATGCGCCGACCACGGTGGTGCTCACCCCGGGCATGTACAACTCCGCCTTTTACGAGCACAGCTACCTGGCCAAAACCATGGGTGTGGAACTGGTGGAAGGCCGCGACCTGTTCGTGGAGAATGATTTTGTCTATATGAAGACCATCTACGGACCTGAAAAGGTGGATATCATCTACCGGCGCATCGATGACCAGTTTATAGACCCACTCGAATTCCTGCAGGACTCCGCCCTGGGGGTCCCCGGGCTCTTTGCGGCCTATCAGGCGGGGAACGTGACCATTGCCAATGCTCCCGGCACCGGCGTAGCGGACGATAAAGCGGTTTACACCTACGTCCCGGATATCATTCGGTATTATCTGGGGGAAGAACCCATACTGAACAATGTGCATACCTACCATTGCAGCAGGAAGGACGACCTGGAATACGTATTGGATCACATCCGCGAGCTGGTGATAAAACCGGTGGACGAAGCGGGCGGCTATGGTATCTCCATCGGGAATCGTCTCAGCGACGAGGAGGTGGAAGCCGTTCGGAAAGAGGTAAAGGAAGCCCCGAGGAAATATGTGGCCCAACCGATCATGTCGTTGTCCGTGCACCCTACCTATATTGAAGAATCCAAAAGTTTTGAACAGCGGCACGTAGACCTCAGGACGTTTACCGTTTTGGGTCAGGACAAGGAATTCGTACTCAAGGGAGGCCTTACGCGGGTAGCGCTCCGAAAAGGCAACCTGATTGTTAACTCTTCCCAGGGCGGCGGCTCCAAGGATACCTGGGTTCTAAAAAAAGAAGAATAGGATGCTGGCAAGAGTAGCTGATAACCTGTTCTGGATGGGGCGGTATATCGAGCGGGCGGAACACACCGCCCGTTATCTGAACGTGAATTACTTTTCCTCCCTGGATGCCCCGAACGAGCTTTCGCGCTCCCGGGACTTTGTAATGCGCTCCATGCTGTTTATGGTAGGTTCGCCGGCAAAAGAAGGGGAAAAACTGGATGAAGAGGAGGTCCTCCATCGCATTGGCCTGGACGTGAAATTCCCGGCATCCATCCGGAATTCCATTTCCTACGCCAGGGAGAATGCCCTGTCGGCCCGCGACCTGATCTCCACCGAACTCTACGAATCCCTAAATAAATTCTTCCATTTTACGGATAGATACTCCTCCGATCGCTTCGTGAAGACCGGGCTTTATGACTTTACCTCGCAGGTTACCGAGGGGACTGCCGTTCTCCGGGGCAAGATCCGGGGTACGTTGCTGCACGACGGGATTTACGCAATCATTATGATGGGTGTAAACATGGAACGCGCCATCCAGATCACCCGGATCATCAATGCAAAATACAACGACGCCAAACAATCCCTGGGCAGCTACGGCGACCGTTTCCGCAACAGCTTTGAATGGACCACGCTGCTCAAATGCGCAGAATCCTACGATATGATGCGGAGGTTCTACAAGAAAACGCCGACCAGCCTGAGCACCCTGGAATTCCTGATCCTCAACCCCTATTGTCCCAGGTCGGTCATGAACAGCCTGAACCAGGTAAACCGTCATGTGACGACCCTCAGCCCGCTCAGGGAATCGGATAAGGATTCCACTGCGTTTATGGTTGGAAAGGTGCGGTCGGAGTACCAATACAAACGCATTGAGGACATCGAGGAGGACGTGCAGGCATTCATAGACCATATCCTGACCGAACTATCTGCGATCGGGGCGCAAATGGAGCGCGAATTTTTCCACTATTGAAATCGGATTTTTAACAGTACCTTCGATCTGATCTCCGTATCCGCTATGGCCGAATTATATACCATACGCTACCAGGCCGAAAACACATACGAATTCCCCGTCATCGAAGCGAGCTGGCAATTCCTTATCGTGCCGGAAGAAAACCGCAGCCAGGGGAAGCCCAGTATTCGGTTCTCCAACAGCGAAGGCAACCCCTGGGAATTATCCCAAAACGGCTTTGGTTTTACGGTCATCCGCCTTCGAAACCGCCATAAACTCGAACAAATTTCCTTCGAAGCAGAATTCCAGCTTTTGAAACAGCCGGTCAATCCCTTTGAGTTTGACCCGGCCATGCTCCGTCCGTACCGGCCTGAATCGTTAGCCGAAATCGACTTCCGTATTGAATTTTCGAGATTTTTAAGGCCCACCCGCCTGACAATGCTCCCCGGGGATACTTCTCCGTTTTCCTTTGATCCCGCCGGCAGTACCCTTGAGAACCTGCAGGCATTGAATCATTGGGTATATAGAGATTTGAACTATACGGCCGGGCTTACCCACGTCCATACCACCCTGGAGGAGATCCTGGAGCTACGCAAGGGGGTTTGCCAGGATTTTGCCCATCTTTTCATCGCCATCGCCCGAAAACACGGTTTGCCTGCACGGTACGTTTCTGGTTACCTGCACCAGGGCATGGGATACTTCGGGGATGCACAAATGCATGCCTGGGCCGAGGCCTATGTACCGGATATTGGATGGGTGGGGTTTGATCCCACCAATGACCTTCTGGCAGCCAGCGACCACATAAAGGTGGCCCACGGCCGGGACTACTCCGACTGCTCGCCGATAAAAGGGGTGGTTTACGGTCCCGGAGACAATGAAAGCCGGCACCGGGTATCTGTGCAATCCCAGCAATAAATGCCATGCCGCCTTCTGTTGCGGTTCAAAAAAAGCCCGTATTTTTGGGGCAGTAAACTGAAAGTAAGGGTATGCAAGAGAAACTCAAGTCTCTTATGGAACGCCTTGGCGCGTTAAGGAGGTATCTTTGACATAGATGCCAAAAAAATAGAGGTACAGAATCAGGAAGAAAAGACCCTGGCCCCAGGTTTTTGGGACGATCCGGTGGCTGCGCAGGAATTCATGAAGCGCCTGAATGCCGAGAAAAGCTGGATTAAGGAGTACGGTGTTGCCGAACGCCTGATAGGGGATCTGGAAGTGCTGGTCGAATTCCATGAAGCCGGAGAAGCCGATGAGGCGGAGGTGGAAAAGGTACTCGCCCAGGCAGAGGATGCCATCGAAAAGCTGGAGTTCCGCAATATGCTGAGCGACGAAGGCGATGACATGACCGCCGTGCTGCAAATTACCGCGGGTGCCGGAGGTACTGAAAGCTGCGACTGGGCTTCCATGCTCATGCGCATGTATATGATGTGGGCGGAAAAGAACGGGTACAAGGTCAAAGAACTGAACTACCAGGAGGGCGATGTGGCCGGGATCAAAACGGTGACGCTGGAAATTGAGGGTCCGTATGCCTTCGGCTGGCTCAAAAGCGAGAACGGGGTCCACCGCCTGGTACGCATCTCTCCCTTTGACAGCAATGCCAAACGGCATACCTCCTTTGCATCGGTCTACGTCTACCCGCTTGTGGATGACAGCATTGAGATCGAAGTAAATCCTGCCGACATAGAGATTACCACGGCGAGGTCCAGTGGGGCTGGCGGTCAGAACGTCAACAAGGTGGAAACAAAGGTACAGCTGGTCCACAAACCTACCGGGATCCAGATTTCCTGTTCGGATTCCCGCTCCCAGCACGACAACCGGGCAACGGCCCTGAAAATGCTGAAGTCTCAGCTTTATGAAATAGAACTGCGCAAGAAACAGGAAGCCCGGGATGCGATTGAATCCTCCAAGATGAAGATCGAGTGGGGATCCCAGATCCGCAACTACGTTATGCACCCGTATAAATTGGTAAAAGACGTGCGCACCGGCACGGAGACCGGGAATGTAGACGCGGTGATGGACGGGGATCTCGATGACTTCCTGAAAGCCTACCTGATGATGATGGGCCAGAAAGACACGGCAGACCCGGCCGGTTAAACCGCATTCTTATGATTACGATCTATCACAACCCACGCTGCCGGAAATCCCGGGAAGGCCTTGAAGTACTGGAGCAAAGTGGCATGCCCTTCCAGGTGGTGGAATACCTGAAGACACCGCTGGATGAAGCCGGGATAAAGGACCTACTGCAAAAACTGGGTATGACCGCAGCAGCGTTGATCCGCAAGAACGAAGCCGATTGGAAGGAACATTTCCGAGGTCGTGAGTGGACGGAAGCTGAGCTCATCTCGGCCCTGGCAGCCTATCCAAAACTCATGGAACGCCCTGTTGTGGTGCGCGGGGAGAAAGCCGTAATCGGTCGTCCCGCATCCAATATAGCCGCGCTGCTGGGCCAGGAATGAACATTTACTTTAACAAAGCTTTAACCAAAGGCGTTTAAACCCGACGCCTGGCAAAACATCTAAACATAGGACACATGAGAACGTTCTTTCTTTTTTCAGTCTTGCTGATGGCCGGCATGCAGCTGGTCGAGGCCCAATACGGTTACGGGGGATATTACGGCCGCCGCCGGAGTGTTGTTCCACAGGCCGAGACACCCGTAAAAGAGCCGGAACCAAAAACGGCCGAGGAGCTGGTCGCCGAGGAAATGCCCAAGATCATCGAGGCGGTTGAGCTCAATGAATTCGAGGCAGCCGTGGTCTCGACCATCCTGACCAAGTACGTACAGCAGCGCATAGAATTGCAGATCCTGAAATTGTCGCCTGAAGACACGCGCGAAGCGCTCGAAAACATCGCCCAGGCGCAGCGGGAAGAAATGGAACAAAGCCTGCCTGCCGAAAAATACGAGGCCATCCTTGACCTGGAACAAAACGGGTATAAGAAGCTGAAGAAAAAGAAGAAAAAGAAAAAGAAGACCTAAACACAGTCTATGA
>JBNKHB010000174.1:0-5658 GCA_050290125.1 Robiginitalea sp. | reverse complement strand
ATCTGATGGGCCCGCTGCCGGAGAGCCTCGGGGCGCTCGAGCATTTACAAACACTCAATGTCGCCTTTAACAACCTGACCGGCCAGGTACCGCAAAGCATTTATCAATTAAAGGAACTGCGCGTCCTGAAAATTGAAATGAACCGCCTGAAGGGGGAACTGCCGGAGGAGATCGAAGAACTTGTACACCTGGAGGAATTCTCCGCCTTCAATAATTTCCTGTCCGGACGGATCCCGGCAGGTATCGGACAACTGCAAAACCTGGAGATCCTGAACCTGTCCAGCAACCAGTTCTTCGGACGCATCCCCGAATCGGTTGGGGAGCTAAAAAAATTGGAAGCCCTTGGGCTTTTTGAGAACCAGTTGTATGGCGACATCCCGGAAAGCCTGGGCGGACTTACCGCCCTGAGGGAACTTGTATTGTCCAACAACCAATTAGGCGGAGCCATCCCGGAAAGTTTCGGCCAACTGGCCAACCTGGAGGTGCTGCAGCTTCAGAATAATAATTTCGATTCGTACCGCAACCTGAGCAAGATTGACAGGCAAGGGTTGCTCGTCTTTGATTACGACCGCGAGGATGCGGAGATGATGGACTTTAAGGAAATCGATTTCTCCCGTACGCGCATGGCCGACACCAAATTTGAAGACGACGTTGATAATGAGTGATTAGGTTAGTTTTGTTTACACGTAGCTGTTAGGGGTGCCATTAGGCATCCCTTTTTTTTGACCCGGGGGTCTTTAAGATATATTTAACGCAGCTCGCTTAAACTAATGGATAGCTTTGCTGTCTAACCCTTTGTTATACTGATCAACCTGAATGGATACAAGAAAAATCATCCTTACGGCATTGGGCGTAGTGCTCATTATAGCCTCCTTTTTTGCGGCCCGTGCCATCATTAAGAGTAAAACAACTCCCACCCCCAGGCCTACCAAGGTAGTGAAGACCGTTTTCGTGGATACGGTACATAATACAACCGTGCCTATTATGGTACCTGCCAACGGGAACCTGGTGGCCAAGAACCGGGTGGAACTCTATTCCGAAGTACAGGGGGTGTTTACCCGGAATAACAAATTGTTCAAGCCCGGACAGCAGTACCGCAGCGGGGAGACCATCATCCGGATTGACGCGGCGGAGTACCGGGCAAGTGTACAGTCTGCCAAAAGCAACTTGTACAACCTGATCACTTCCATTATGCCGGACCTGCGGCTGGATTATCCGGAGATCACCAGCAAGTGGCAGGAATACCTGAATTCTTTCGATTTAAGCAAGGTAACGCCGCCATTGCCGGAAATGACCTCCGAGAAGGAGCGTTATTTCATTTCGGGACGCGGGATCCTCACCAGTTATTACAATGTAAAGAACATGGAGGAGCGGCTCGCCAAGTACAATATCCGGGCGCCGTTTACCGGGGTCCTCACCGAAGCGCTGGTTACCGAGGGCACCCTGGTGCGTTCCGGGCAGAAGCTGGGCGAATTCATCGACACCGGCGTATACGAACTGGAGGTGGCCATCCCCAAGACCTACAGCGACCTGCTCAAGCTGGGTGAGAATGTGGAATTGCAGGATCTGGAAGGCAATAAAGCGTACCTGGGGACGGTCTCCCGCATCAATGCGCGCGTGGACCAGGCCTCGCAGACCATAACTGCATTTATTGAGGTACGGGATCCAAGCCTTCGAGAAGGCATGTACCTGGAGGCCAATCTGAATGCCAGGGAAGAGCCGGACGCCATAGAGATCGATCGCGGCTTACTGCTGGATGACGACCGAATCTTTGTGGTCCGGGATTCCATTCTGGACCTCCTTGACGTGAAACCCGTATATTTTACGGACCGATCCGTGATCCTGAAGGAGGTGCCGGACGGGGTGACCATCGTGTCACGCCCGGTAGTAGGCGCCTATGCCGGTATGCTGGTAAAGGTATACGAAGGGGGAGCTGCCCCCAATTAACCGAAAGTCCGTACCCATGCGACAAATCGTATCTTATTTCATCAAGTACCACGTTGCGGTCAACGTGATGATCCTGGCCTTTGTGATCTTTGGGATCTTCGGGTTCAAGTCTTTGAAATCCTCGTTCTTCCCGCTGGTCGATTCCCGCAATATTTCCATAACCGTTGCCTACCCAGGGGCATCCCCCCAGGAGATTGAGGAGGGGATCGTCCTTAAGATCGAAGACAACCTCAAGGGATTGGAAGGGATCGAGCGGGTTACCTCCACTTCCCGCGAAAACAGCGGGGTGATTAATATCGAGATCGAAAAGGGCCGGGACGTGGACTTCATGCTGCTCGAAGTGAAGAATGCCGTGGACCAGGTGCCCACCTTCCCCGGCGGGATGGAACCGCTTATCGTGGCCAAACAGCGGCCCATACGGCAGACGATCAGTTTTGCCATCAGCGGGGACCGCATCCCCCTTGCAACCCTCAAACAGATCGGCCGACAGATCGAGAACGACATCCGTGGCATGGAAGGGATCTCGCAGATAACGCTATCCGGATTCCCGCAGGAGGAAATCGAAATCGCGGTAGACGAGAACAGCCTGCTGGCCTATAATCTCACCTTTACCGAGGTATCGCAGGCAGTGGCCAATGCCAACATCCTGGTTACGGGAGGGAACATTAAAACGGATACGGAGGAATACCTGATCCGCGCCAATAACCGGGCATATTACGGGGACGAACTATCCCATTTGATCATCCGGGGCGACGCCTCCGGGAAGACCGTACGGCTGCGCGACGTGGCCGTGATCCGCGACCGCTTCTCCGAGAGCCCGAATGCGGCCTATTTTGACGGGCAACTGGCCGTGGATATTTCCATTACCAGTACCAATACCGAGGACCTGGTTTCTTCCGCTGAGAAGGTCAAGGCCTATATCGACGATTTTAACCTCAAGCACAACAACGTTAAGCTGAACGTGGTCAGCGACCAGTCGGTTACGCTGAACCAGCGGACGCAGTTGCTGGCGGAAAACGCGCTGATGGGGATGATCCTGGTATTGATCTTCCTTTCCCTGTTCCTGAATACGCGCCTGGCCTTTTGGGTGGCCTTCGGCCTGCCCATCTCCTTTCTGGGGATGTTCATATTTGCTCCGATGTTCGACGTTACCATCAACGTGCTATCCCTTTTCGGGATGATCATCGTAGTGGGGATCCTGGTAGACGACGGGATTGTGATCGCGGAAAACATCTATCAGCATTACGAGAAGGGTAAAAATCCCATTCAGGCTGCCATTGACGGTACCATGGAGGTGATCCCACCCATCGTGTCGGCCATTATCACCACCATTCTCGCTTTCTCCGTCTTCTTTTTCCTGGACGGGCGTCTGGGCGAATTCTTCGGGGAAGTCTCGGTGATCGTAATCCTGACCCTGGTGGTTTCCCTGATCGAGGCCCTGGTGATCCTGCCGGCCCACCTTGCGCATTCCAAAGCCCTGCAGCCGCACAGCAAAGAACCTACCACCATGGTCGGTAAAGCCTTTGCCAAGCTGCGGGAGATCAATAAACTGGGCGACCGGATGATGGTCTGGATGCGGGACAAGCTCTACGTCCCCACCCTGCGATTTGCCATGACGCATAAGGTACTCACCTTCGCATTCTTTATCGTTGCCTTTGTACTGACCCTCGGTTCCATCGGCGGCGGGATCGTGCGGACCTCTTTCTTCCCGAATATCGCGAGCGACCGGGTATCCGTGGAGCTGACCATGCCCAACGGTACCAATGAAAAGGTAACGGATTCTATCATCGACCTGCTCGAGGAGAAGGCTATCATCGTGAACGAGGAGCTAACCGAACAATACCTGAAAGGGACCGGGAAGCAAATGTTCGAGAACATCATTAAAGTAGTGGGTCCCGGTTCTTCCCAGGCTTCCCTGAGAATTAACCTGTTGCCGGGCGAAGAGCGCCCGGATCAGGTAGGCTCCGAGATCGTTTCGAACCGGATCCGGCAGCTGATGGGCCCCGTAACCGGGGTGGAAAGCCTTATCTATGGATTCGGCGGCCGTTTCGGAGGGAATCCGGTCTCCATTTCCCTGTTGGGGAACAATATCCAGGAACTCAAGGGGGCCAAGCAGGAGCTGAAGGCCGCCATGGAGAATAATTCCCTGCTCAAGGACGTGGCGGACAACGATCCGGCGGGTATCAAGGAAATTCGCCTGGACCTCAAAGAAAATGCCTATTTGCTTGGGTTGGACTTGCGGACCGTCATGAACCAGGTGCGGGCCGGCTTTTTCGGCGCCCCGGTGCAGCGCTTCCAGCGCGGACAGGACGAAGTACGGGTTTGGGTCCGCTATGACCGGACCAACCGTTCGGCGATCACGGATCTGGATGAGATGCGGATCGTAACCCCGGGCGGACAGCGCGTCCCCCTGAAAGAGATCGCCGATTACGAAATATTGCGGGGCGAGGTAGCCATCAACCACCTGGATGGGCGCCGTGAAATTCAGGTGTCCGCAGACATCGCCGACGACGAGACCACCACGGCCACCGATATGCTGGATTGGGCGAGAAACGACGTATTGCCCGACATCCTTTCCAGATACCCGACCGTAGCGGTTTCGTATGAAGGACAGAATCGGGAAGCGGCCAAGACGGCCAACTCCATGCAATCCGCAGGCCTCACCGTATTGCTGCTGATCTTTATCACCATCGCCTTTACCTTCCGCAGCCTGAGCCAGCCGATCATGCTCATCCTGCTGGTACCGTTCAGCCTTACGGCAGTTGCCTGGGGCCACTGGCTCCACGGCTTCCCGCTGAGCATGCCGTCTACCCTGGGGATCATTGCCCTCATCGGTATCATGGTGAACGACGGGCTGGTACTGATCAGTAAATTCAACGGCAACCTGCGGGAAGGGATGCCTTTTGACGACGCCTTGTTTGAAGCCGGCCGGTCGCGGTTCCGGGCGATATTCCTGACCTCGATCACAACCATCGCCGGTCTGGCGCCCCTGCTGTTGGAAAAAAGCAGGCAGGCGCAATTCCTGAAACCCATGGCCATCTCCATTGCCTACGGAATCGGATTCGCAACCATCCTGACCCTTCTGATGCTTCCGCTGTTGCTCACCTTCAGCAATCGCGTTAAAGTGGGAGCCAAGTGGCTTAAGACGGGCGACGACATTTCCAAGGAAGAAGTGGAACGCGCCATTAAGGAGCAACAAGAGGAACATGTGCTGGTTGCGCATACCGGGCCGTCTGCCAATGGCCACGGTACGGAGCGGACCCAGGAACAACCCGAGGAAGTTGCCGAATTATAATCACTATTGATGAAGATCAGAATCACGATTTTTTTACTGGCGCTGGTAAGTCTGAGCACCCGGGGCCAGGATAGCCTTTTGTCCAAAGAGGCCGCCATGGGACTGGCCCTGGAAAACAACTTCGGGATCCGTGTTGCCCGCAATCAGGTGGCCATCGCGGACAATAACCAGAGTATCCTGAATTCGGGATACCTTCCCACGTTAACCGGGACCGCTGGTGCCAACTACGGCCGCAGCGATTCCAGGACCGAATTCCCGGACCAGTTTGACGAGAATGGCGATCCGGAGCCGGACGTGGAGATCAATAATGCGGAAACACAGCAGTATTCGGGCTCTTTGAATCTAAATTACACCCTCTTTGACGGGATGGGGCGCTACTACAACTTCAGAAGCCTGAAGGAGCAATACGCCCTGAG
>JBNKHB010000173.1:0-5732 GCA_050290125.1 Robiginitalea sp. | reverse complement strand
GTGGGATCACGGCGGTTGGGCCAGGGAGCGGGGTAAGACCACCCACAACCACATCTATTTCGGAGACAGCATCTCCACCCACTACCTGCGGGACGTGGAGCGGCGCTTTTTTAGCCACTACCTCAAGGACGAAGGACCCATGACGCTGCCGGAGGCCTATATGTTCGATACCGGCACCAAAGAGTGGAACAGCTTTGAACAATGGCCTCCGGCGGAAGTCAAGCCCACCACCCTGTCGTTTCGGGAGAACGGGAAACTGGTGCTGGGACCGCCTGCCAGTGAGCAAGCCACATTCGAGTATACCAGCGACCCGGCCAAACCGGTGCCGTATACTTCTCAGACCGAAGGCCTGACCTTTACCCCGAGGCGGTTTATGAGCGACGACCAGCGCCATGCCTCCACCCGGCCCGATGTCCTTACTTTTGAAACGGAACCCTTGGATGACCCCCATACCATCGCCGGGGAGATCCTCGCCAGGCTCAGGGTTTCCATGACGGGAACAGATGCGGATTTCGTGGTAAAGCTAATCGACGTCTATCCCCAGGACCATCCCGCCTATGAGCACAATCCGGAAAATATCGTGATGGGCGGCTACCAGCAACTGGTGCGCTCCGAGGTATTCCGGGGCAGGTTCCGCAACAGCTTTGAGCAACCCGAACCCTTTGTCCCGGGTGAAATTTCAGAGGTGAAGTTTAGGCTGCAGGATGTGCTGCATACCTTTAAGCCCGGGCACCGGATCATGGTACAGATCCACAGTACCTGGTTCCCGTACATCGACCGGAACCCCCAGAAGTACGTTGACAATATTTTTGAAGCTACCGAGGACGACTTTATCAAGTCCACCATTCGCGTACACGGGGACTCCTATATTGAGGCAGGCGGTACGGTTGGGATACCCGGCCAGACGGAAGTTCAACTGGAGTCCTTTATCAAGGACTGACAGGGTGGGCTAAAGCGTCTTGAGGTCTTTGATCACCGAGAACGCCACATCTACCTGATCCTCGTCCACCAGGATGGTGAATTCGTTGGTGGTGGAGATCACCTCATAGAGCACGATCCCCTCCCAGGCGAGGCGCTGGAAGATAAAATAATAGATCCCGGGTACCGAAACGTTCTCGGCGGGCAGCTTTACGGTAATGGATGCAAGGTGCTGTGCCTTTTGGGTGAGCCGTTCTTCCTTGAAGAGTTCTTCCACCACTTTGTCCAGGCTGTTGCTCACCACGATGTTCAATTCGTTGACGCCCCTCGAAGAGGTATAGAAAACGTCCTTGTTGCGGTTCACCGCTTCCAGTAAGCGGCCCTGGTTCTTAAGGATGGTATCGGATACCAAAAAGGTGAAATCGGTGAGGGATGAACGCACCGTAATCTCGCCGATATTCTTAAGCACCTTTACGATGCGGTGGGTGGCCCGGAATTCCAAGTCGTCCGAAAGCCGTTTCAACGCCATCACGATCGCACCGTTGCGCACCTCCTTGCCCAGTTGGGACTCGATCTCCGGCTTCACCTGGCGCGCCAGAGAGGTTAAATTTATAATTCCTTGTGCCAGTGCGGTTTGCAGGAAAGGCTTCTTCTTAATATAGTGTTCAACAACGGCGGAAATCGTCTTCATCGGGTGTGGGCTGCTTGCTTTGTTGGTCAAACTTAACAAATTGTTACAAAACAAACAATATATTAGAAAAAATAAAATGCGTCGGGATGGTGGATGAGGCGGTAAGCGAGCCCCTGGCGCACTACCTGGATAACGTCAAAGCGGATCTCGAGCCCCAGCCCCCGTTCCCTTGCAAAATGGTTTGCCGCCCGTACCAATCTGGAAATTTTCAGGCGGCTTACACTATCCGACAGCGCTTCATAAAAAGACCCCGTCCGGGTCTTGACCTCCACAATTACCAGCCAGGCGTCCTTTCGGGCGATAATATCGATCTCTGCCTTCCGGTAATGATAATTGCGCTCCAGGATTTGGTAGCCTTCTGCTTCCAGGTAGGCAACCGCTCGATCTTCTCCCGCCCGGCCCACCTCTGTGGTGTTCTCGCCCGTCATATCTGAAATGTGAATATTTTGTGTAGTTCATCGAAAAATAGGGGCCTTAGAACGCATTTAACCAGCAAAATCCTAATTTCATTCAGCAGAACAACGAAAAAACACACTATACGATACTAAGCCGATTGTTGACGCGTTAAGAATTTGCCCCTAAACACATGAACGTTCTTAAAGCCTACAACAACTATGGAATACTTCGTGAATTGCAATACGGCATCACTAGCGCCGTATGCAAGCCCCCTGGACAAGGCCAGGGTGGAACACCTGTTTAGACGGCTGGGGTTCAGCGCTTCCGTGCAGACCATTGACCAGGCGGTCGGCCAATCCGCCGACGCCCTGGTGAACAGTCTGGTTAATGAAGCCCTCAACATGCCTCCGCAGGCCGCTCCGGCATGGGCCGATTGGAACCGGGCCAATTATCCGGCTGACGACGATGCCGCCGGACAAATGATCCGAGATCAGCGGGCCACCTGGCGCCTGGACTACACCCGGGGACTGCTTACCAATAACTTAAGGGACCGGATGAGCTTCTTCTGGAGCAACCACTTCGTTACGGAGATCGATATCTACGAGAGCCCCGGATACCTTTATTACTATACCGATTGCCTGCAGCGCAACGCCCTGGGGAATTTTAAGACGTTCGTCAGCGAAATAGGCCTTACCTATGCCATGCTGTATTACCTGGACGGGGTATTCAATAACGGTAATAACCCGAATGAGAATTATGCCCGGGAGCTTTATGAGCTCTTTACACTGGGTGAAGGGCTCGGATACACGGAACAGGACATTATTGAAACCGCCCGCGCATTAAGTGGCTATACCGAGCGTGGGGAAGAACGGTGGGATCCTGTTCTTTTCGATATCAGCACCTTCGATCCGGGCGTCAAGACCATCCTGGGCCAGAGCGGAACATGGGGATATTACGACGTAATGGACATCCTGTTCAACCAGCGGCCGGGTGAGATCGCCACGTTTATCTGTACCAAACTCTATGAGTACCTGGTACATCCGGATTCGGCGGATGCCACCGGAAACGCCCAGGCGATCATCTCGGGGATGGCTGCCACCTTCCAGTCCAACAACTTTGAGCTGGCGCCGGTAATCTCCCAATTGTTGAAAAGCCAGCATTTCTTTGACGATACGGCCATCGGGGTGATCATTAAAAGCCCCATGGACCTGTACCTGAATTTCATCAACGAGTCGGGCTTTGCCTATAATGACGGAAATATTTCGTTCGCCATGGATTCTTCCGCCCTGATCGGACAGGAAGTGTTCGATCCGGTGGATGTAGCCGGCTGGCAGCGCGACCGTACCTGGATCAACACCAATTTCATGATCGGCCGCTGGCTGACCATCGAGGTGATGATCGAAGGCTTTTACCAAAGCAATGCGGAACAATTCCGCACGCTTGCCATGGATGCCGTAGGAGCGGCAGACAGCAATACCAGTAATCCCGAGACCGTGGTCCGGGCCCTGGTCGACAAGTTCCTGCCCAAGGGACTTCTCACCCCTCAGGATTTTGAGAACGCCATGGATGTTTTCAAGATCGAGGACGTTCCGGAGAACTACTACGGATCGGATTACATTGCCGGAGGTCTGGGCCTCTGGATGCTTGCTGTAAGCCCGGAAGTGCCGCAACAGGTATTCCTGTTGCTCATGTACCTCTCCAGGCAACCCGAATTTCAACTTAAATAATTCCTACGACCATGTGCAACAACCATATACATTTCCCCAAAAACTCTGATAGTGCTCACGATATAGAGCACAAGGTATGGAGTCGTCGCTCCTTCCTACAGGCATTAGGCATTGCCGGGTCAGGATCCATGATGCTTGGCAGTAACATGCTTACCGCATCGGCTCCGTCCCCACTGACCGCGGCAATCGCCAATGCCCCGGGAGACGGCATCCTCATCCTCATCCGCCTTTCCGGCGGTAACGACGGACTGAGTACCGTTATCCCGATCGAGCAATACGACACCTATGCCAATGCCCGGCCCAATATTTACATCCCGGAGAGTAAGGTCCTGAAGCTGACCGATGAATTCGGGGTGCCCTCCTACATGCAGTCCCTGGAGGAAATGTGGGGCGAAGGCTCCTTTAAGGCGGTCCACGGCGTGGGCTACCAGAACCAGTCGCTTTCGCATTTTACCGGCTCGGATATCTATGCGAACACGGACCTGACCACTACCGGTTTTTCCGGACTCAGAACGGGTTGGATGGGCCGTTACTTCGAAAACCTGTACCCGGATTACCTGATCAACCCGCCGGCCGCGCCGGCCGCCATCCAGATCGGGCAATACGGCAACCTGGTGTTCCAGGGAGAAGAAACCAATTACGCCTTTGTCACCTCCAACATCGACCAGTTGGAAGAAATTGCCCAGACCGGGCAGCAATACAGCCTGGACGCCGCCCTGTTCGACAGCTGTATGTACGGGGATCAATTGCGCTTCCTGCGCGGGGTGGCCAATACCACCTATGAGTATTCCGGCCTGATCCACGAAGCGTACGAGCGCGGACAGAACCAGGTGGAATACCAGGACAACGGATTCGCACGGCAGCTGGCCCTGCTGGCCCGCCTGATCAAGGGGAACCTTGGCACCAAGGTGTACATGATCTCCATGGGAGGTTTCGACACCCACGGAAACCAGCCCCTGGCCCACGAAAGACTGATGACGAACCTGTCTGTGGCCGTTAAGGATTTCTATGACGACCTGGCCTTTACCGAGCAGGACGACAAGGTACTGAGTATGACCTTCTCAGAATTCGGCCGCCGGATCTTTGAAAACGGCTCCAACGGTACGGACCACGGGAAAGCCGCCCCCACCCTGTTCTTCGGTGCGGGACTGAACGGCAGCGCCTTTGTGGGCGAGCACCCTTCCCTGGACAGCCCGAACAGCCGCGGTAACCTGGAGTATACCATGGACTTCCGCGACCTGTACGCCACCGTCCTGGCCGAATGGCTTTGCGTGGACATCCCGCTGGTGGAACAACACCTGCTGGGCCATCCCTACAACCCGGTAAACCTCGGATTCAACTGTTCGGGCGTGGACTTCCCGGATATCGCTTACAGCGATGAGCCGCCCACCCCGCCAACCCCGGATAATCCGGACGGCGAGAACCCGACGGACGAGATGATCGACGCCATCGTCCACAAACCGTACTACCCTTCCGACCAGGATCCCTACATCCATATCGAGATGCCGTTTACCGGCCATATCGATGTGACCCTGTACAACATCCTGGGACAGAAGGTGGCTACCCTCTTTAATGAAATGGTATTTGCCGGCAGCCTGGAGATCGACGTGCGCAACAGCGTACCGCGCCACCTGGCCACCGGAAAATATATCTACCGGATCGGGGTCCAGGACCGCTTCCTGGCCAAATCCATCATGGTGGCCTGACACCCGCGAAACCGCAAGGAAAATGCCCTCGGACACTGGACGCCCCGGATATTTATATCTGTCCAGTGTCTCGAGGGTTTTCTTTTTGACGGTGCGTTGACCCCAGCCGTTAATTTTGGTTATTTTTGTGGCTTAACCCGTTAGCACATGACATCTTCCGGGGCGTTTCGCCGCACCACCATCACGGCTGCCTTGCCCTATACCAACGGTCCTATCCACATCGGCCACCTGGCCGGCGTCTATGTACCGGCCGATATTTACAGCCGCTACCTGCGCGGGCGCGGGCGGGAGGTG